>JAGPEO010000121.1 GCA_018056925.1 Phycisphaerae bacterium | reverse complement strand
GCCGAAGTACACAAGCTGCTCGTCCGGCAGGCGGTGGCGCAGGTGGCGCACCACCGAAAGCCCGCCGAGTCCGGAATCGAACACCGCGATAGGCTTGTCGCTCATTGGTCCTCCTTGACCCTCTACAGGACCGGTCAGCGGCCGGTCAGTCCGCAGGATAAAGCAAGCGGGCGGGAGTTCAAGGCGGGTTTCTCCCGCCGGAAGGCCGGCGGGAACGCATTTTGCGGTAACTCAGATTCGGCGCGCGCCCCGCATGCCGGTCGCTCTATAATGAGCACTTTTTGAGACGCAACGGTTTTCGGAGCAGGCATGGTCATCTGGGCCTGGGTCGGTTTCGTCGTACTCGTGATACTTCTGCTGGCGCTCGACCTGGGCGTTCTTAACCGTAAAGCGCACGTGATCGGCACGCGTGAAGCGTTGCAGTGGACCGGCTTCTGGGTGGCCCTGGCGCTGCTGTTCAACGGTTTGGTCTACCTGATCTATGAGAACCACTGGCTCGACATCGGGCTGAGCGCGTTCGCAGAGCCGGACGGCAGCCAGGCGGCGCTGAAGTTCTTCACCGGCTTCCTGATCGAGAAATCGCTGGGGATGGACAACATCTTCGTCATCGCCCTGATCCTGGCGTATTTCCGGGTTCCGCTGATGTACCAGCACCGGGTGCTGTTCTGGGGCATTCTGGGCGCCATCGTCCTGCGCGGCGCGATGATTTTGGCCGGCGCCGCCCTGGTCCACCGCTTCGACTGGGTCATCTACGTCTTCGGCGGGCTGCTAATCGTGACCGCGGTGAAAATGCTTTTCTCGGGCGAGCAGGAAATCGAGCCCGACCGCAACCCCTTGGTGCGAATCGCGCGGCGCTTCTATCCGGTCACGACACGGATGGAAGGCCAACGCTTTTTCGTCCGGGAGAACGGCCGCCGGGTCATGACCCCGCTTTTCCTGGCGCTGCTGATCGTCGAAAGTTCGGACGTGCTGTTCGCGATCGATTCGATACCCGCGATTTTTGCCATTACGGCGGACCCGTTCATCGTCTTTACGTCGAACGTGTTCGCGATTCTGGGGCTGCGCTCGCTGTTTTTCGCGCTGGCCAGCCTGATGGATAAATTCCGCTATCTGAAGTTCAGCCTGGTATTCCTGCTGGCGTATGTGGGGGTGAAGATGCTCGTTTCGGGCGTCTACAAGATTCCGATCGGGGTTTCGCTGAGCATCATCGTTGGGCTTCTGGCGGCGGGAGTTCTTGCGTCGATATTGGCCAGCAGGTGGGGGGTGGCGCAGCCCGCATCCCTGTTCGGCCGGGCCCCGGCGATTCCGCGCGCCGAAGATTCGGACTGATAAACGTACTGGAGGCGCGACGCTCGGGCGGCGCGGACAGCCTGCTCGCAGCGACCGCAGGGTCAAACCTTCTACAACCCCGCCTTCAGCAGATCCATCAGCCGCAACACCCCCACCGGCTTGCCTTCGGGGTCGCTGACGACCAGGCTCGTGATCTGGCTCTCACTCATGATCCGCAGGCAATCGACCGCCAGGTGCGTTGGGCGAATAGTCGACACCGGCACCGGGGGCGCGCCGCTGGCACGCCGGCTGCGGGCGTGGGCCGTCCGCGCGTCCAGCTCGCGCGGCTTCTCCACGCGCTCGAACACGCGGCGCAAGTCGCCGTCCGTAAACGTGCCCAACAAACCGCCGTCCTGGTTGACGATGATCGCCAGCCCCAGCCCCTTGCGCGTCATCTCCAGGATCAGTTGCCCAAATGAATCTTCCGCACGCACCAGCGGTAAACGCTCGCCCGAGTGCATCAAATCCGCCGCCGTCAGCAACAAACGCCGCCCCAGCGTCCCCTCCGGATGAAACTGGGCGAAATCCTCGCGCCGAAACCCGCGCCGGTGCAGCAACGCCATCGCCAGCGCATCCCCCGCCGCCAGCATCATCACGCAACTGGTCGTCGGGGCCAGGTTCAACGGCCCGGCTTCCGGAACCTCCGGCAGCAAGATGAAGTGCTTTGATAATTCGGCCAGCCGCGATTGCCCGTTCTGCGTGATGCCGATCACCGGCCCGCCCAGTCGCCCGAAATGGGCCACGAAGCGCACGACTTCGTCCGTATTGCCGCTGCAGGAGAGAGCAATCAGGCAATGCCGCTCGCTGACGATGCCCAGGTCGCCGTGCAGCGCCTCGACCGGGTGCATGTACACTGCCGGCGTCCCGGTGCTGGTCAATGAAGCGGCGATCTTCTGGGCGATGTTACCGCTCTTGCCCAGCCCGCTGACAATGATCTGGCTGGCAGACAGAATGGTTTCGAGGATGGCGTCGAAACCGCCGTCCAGCGTGCCGGCCAGTTTGCGCAACGCCTCCGCCTCATCGGCGATCACCTGGCGGGCGATTTCCAGGGCTGTGGGCATCAGTTCTTTCCTGCGGTCGGCGCCACCTCCGGCTCTTTCCCGTCTTCCAACGCGGCCAACTTCGCACGAATTTTGGTCGCAAGGTCCGGCGGACGCGCCATTCCGCCTTTGGCTTCCTCTTCTTTTAACATCTGCGCGGCTTTCTGCCAGTGCTGGCGGGCGGCCTCGCGATCGCCCAGGCGGAAACACGCATCACCCAAATGGTCGAAGATGACCGAGTCCTGCCCTTCACGCAGCCGCGCCGCACGCCGCAAATACTCGCAAGCCCGGTCAAAATCGCCCGTCTTGTAGTAGGCCCAGCCCAAACTGTCTAGGTACGCCGCGCGCAACGGCTCGTCCGCTACCGCCTGGCGAATCATCCCCAGGGCCCGCTCGACGTTGATGCCCGCATCCACCCACGAATAACCCAGGTCATTGTTCAGCCCGGTATCATCCGGGTCCGCCTCCAGCAAACGCTCCGCCTCGGTCAGGTATTGTTCCTGTCGCCCGGCCGTGGCCAGAACGGCCAGCCGCGAGCGCTCGACCACCAACCGCATGGCCTGTTCTTTGGCGGGCAGCTCGCTCAGCCATTCGTCGCAACGGGCCAGCGCGTCGTCGTAGCGTTGGGCCTCGATCAATATCGTGATCAGTTTCGCCCAGACTTCCGCCCGATCGCGGGCCGACAAGCCAACCGGCGGTTCCTCCAGCAGGGCATCCAACTCGGCCACCGCCTTATCCGTCCGCCCGGCGGCGGCTTCGGCCTCCGCACGCCAGCCGCGCAGGGCCGCTTCCGCCGCCAGCCCGGTGGCAGCGAACGCCTCTAGCTGCGAAAGGGCCTCGTCGGGGCGGTCGTCCTGGATGAGCAGCAGAATCAGCCACTGCGTAATCTCGCTGTCGCCGGGCTGGTCGCGCAGCCATTGGCGCAGTTGCTCTTCGACCGCCTGGTAGTTCTGCACCTGCATTCCAACCTGCACGAATTCCGCACGCCGTTCCTGCAGCTTGCTTTGAATGCGCTTGATCTCGGCCTGCATACCCTCGGCCCGGGAGCGCATCGGCAAATTCTCTTCCGGCAACTGCTTGTACCGGTCCAGAAGACGTTTGAACTCCCCCAGCTTCTGCTGAAACTCGTCTTCCAACGGCTGCACGCGCGAACTGGCCAGCTCAAGCGCCTCCTGCTCACGACCCGCCAACGCCAGCACACGCAACTTCTCACGCCACCAGGTCGCGTTTTCGGGTTCAGCCGCGATCCACTCGTCCAATAGCTGCAACGCAGCTTCAAACTCGGAGAACTCGACGAACGAGATCAGCAGTTGATCGCGCAGGGCCGTGCGCGCGGCGTCCGTCTGCGCTAAGTCCAGCAAATGCCTGATAATCCGGCGGGCCTCATCAAGCTGAAAATCCGCCAGCCGCGCCACCGCCAATAGCCGCAGCATTTCGCCCCGGTTCGGATAACGCGCTACCAAGTTGACCAGCACGTCGGCCGAAGCCCGAAACTCCAGCCTTCGCGCCAGCAGCCGCGCCAGGAGCACCGCCGGCCGCGCATCCTGCGGGAAGCGGGCGTGCAGCTCTTGGGCGTACGGAAAAGCCTCGTCGTAGCGGCCGCGCACCAGCAACCCGGCGGCCAGCTTCAGTCCCGTCTCGATGTCCTGTGAATCGGCTGTGTATTGCCGCTTTAACTCCGCCAGGTGTTCAGGCCCGAACGGATTTTCGCTGAAGCCCAGCGTGGTGCGAATGCGGCGCAGGACAGGTTCGGCCAGGTCGGCGTCTTCGCTCTCGCGGAATTGGAGCCGGGCCAGACCCGGCTTGCCGCCCGCCAGATAGCTTTCGACCAGGTTTTCCAGGGCTTCGCCGTTGTCGCGGTCAACCGTGAGGGCCTGTTGGAAGTAGCGTTGTGCCGCCAGCAGGTCGTCGCGCCGCTTGTAAAAATGCCCGAGGGCGAGCAGAAATTCTGCGTCGTTCGGCGAGTCCTTGACCGCCGCGCGGTACTCCTTCTCGGCTTCATCGTTCTGGTCGAGACCGGCGCACGCGGCGCCGAGCACAAAATGGGCCGCGCCCAGAGGCTGCGCTTCCTGCAAGGCCGCGAGGGCATGCATCTTGGCCGGCTCCCACTCGTATCTGGCAACCAGCGATTGCGCCCACGCGACCTGCGCCAGAGCAAACTCCGGACGCGCCTCGGCCGCTGCGGCGAACAGTTGTTCGGCCAACTCGTCCTGCCCGCCCCGCGCCGCCAGCGTCGCCAGCACGAAATCCGTCGCAAAATCCCGGCCAGACGCCGCAACCTGCTTTTCGACGTACTTTATGAGCTCAGCCGCGGAACCCTCATCACGCTCCAGCCAGGCGATGAAACGCTTCCACGGCACGTCGTTGTTGTCAGGATGCGAGCGCACGAACTGCGCCAGCAACTCAGCCGCCGCGCCCACGTCGCCGCTGGCGCGTAGCGCGATTGCCGCCGCCCACACCGGCTCTGCGTCCTGCGGCTGCTGGGCCGCGATTGCGTTCCACAATTCGGCCGCCGCGGCATACTCGCCCGCTTTTGAAAGGCGATCCGCAACGGCCGCCGCCAATTCAAGGCTCTGCCCTGCGGAAACCTGACGTTCCAACTCCGCCGTCCAGGCCTCAAGCTGACCGGCGGCACTGAGGGCCTTCACCGTGTCCGACAAGAGCGGCAACGAACGCGGCGCCGTGTCGGGCTCGGGAAAAGACGGGCCCTCGCCGTCCGTCCATTGCAGGCGGCAAACCGCCAAAGCCTGCTCGTGCTGACCGGCGGCCAGCAGTGTCCGCACCAAGAGGCGCCTCACCGCCAGGCTGTCAGGCCAACGTGCAGCGGCGGCGCGCGATACCGCAACCGCGTCTGAATGGCGGCCAAGCCGCTTCAGCAGGTCGATCCGCTCCTGAATCGCTCCCTGCGGACGGTCAGTCAACAGTGGCGCGATTTCCTCGGCCTCGCAGTGCGCGGGCTGCGTGTCCCAGAGCGCTTCGTCAAAGCGCGTGTACGCCTCATAAGCGGCCGTCAAATAGCCGTTTTCCGCCAGGCATTCCGCCAGGCGGAACCAGGCCGCCGTGACGCGCGGGTTCGTGGCCTCCGTATCCGCGGCCAGTGTCGCCGCCCGGTAGTGTCCAATCGCGGCCTCGAGTTGCGTTTGACGGCGGCAGATCTCGCCCAGCAAGTAGTGGGCGTCGGCCGTTTCCCGCGCGGCCTGCAACGCCTGCGACGCATACACGCGCGCCTCGCCATCGGCCCGGAGCCGGAACTTGGCCGCCGCCATCAGATAGAGCAGGTCGTAGTAGTTGTGTGAGGAGCGGTTCAGCGCGGCATTGAGCCGGTCGACGGCGGCCTCGTACTTGCCGCTGCGCATCAGCCCCGACGCCGCCTCGAACAGGTTCCGCACCTCGGGCTGCTGATTCAGGTCGTGCGCCGTCCCCGCGGCCAAGGCGGCCGGGCGAATATCTTCCAGTGGCACCAGCCGGCGGTCGACCTGAGGCTGCCCCTGCAAGGGCGGCGGAATCGTCGGCTGCCCCTGCGGGAGAGCCGACTGAGTCTGCGGAATCGCGGCAGGCTGCTCCTGCGGAATCGCGGCCGGCTGACTCTGTGAAGCGGAAGCCAGGGGTATCAGTCCGCCTGCCAGCACGGCTAATGACAGCCAGACCGCTGCGAACAGGCAGATCCGCGAACAGACTTCCACCCGAAATCTTGAAGGCGAAAAGCGCGCTGAAATCACGGACATAAGCCCTCGACAGTGTAGTTCCAGGCTCCCGTCGCACGCGCGGGAACCGGGCGATTCACGAGCCTTTCCTGTACCCGAAGCACGCCAGCGCGTTGTAGCTCGCCGCGCGGCGAAAGTCCAGCAGCCCGGGCCCCACGCGACCAGCGAACGCGGCAGCCGGCCGCAACACCGCCACTGCATGAAGCAGCTTCACGCAGTGCGGTCCCCGCGCCTTTACAACCATGCCTCGTACACAACCAGCGCCGGCCGTCCATCGGGCCCGGGCACTTGGCCGATTTGCGTCCCGGGCGCGGTTTCGCCCGGACGAACTGCAAAGAACACGTGGTCGGGGCGACCGCCGCCTTCCAGCGACTGCACCAACGCTGCGCGCTCGCTTTCATTTAGAAAGTAGGTATCGCCGAAACGCGTGTAGCGGTCCCAGTCGCCGCCGGGCTGCATTTCGCGCGGCTCTGCGAACCAGCGCCGCGGATCGTACTGATCCGCCACCAGCCAGACGACGTACGGCTGGTTCATACCGCTGTCCGAGAAGACTAATTTGTCGCCAGGCTTGATATGCTCAGTTAAGAACTGGTGCGCGGCCAACAGGTCGCCATGCGTGGCGGAGTACACATACAGCTCGCGCCCTCGCGCAGTGTAATTCTGTGCGAACTTGACGAAATGGAGCCCGAGCGCCGCGGCGACTGCGATCACCGCCGCCTGCTGCCGGGCATGTATTCCGCTGCCGGCCAGCCACACCAGCCCGCAAGCCGCCAGCATCGAGAGCGGGACGAGACCGGGCGAGCTGCGCAGCCCGCTCAGACTGTCGCCCACGTGCGAATTGAAACAGTCGCCAAGCGGGAACAGCAGCAGACCGACGACCAAAACGCGGGCCGCCGCCGAGTGGCGCCAACGCCTGACCACCAGCACTAATCCGCCGATCTGCAATGGCAGCAGCGGCCAGGGAATGTAACCCGTGCCGGTCGTCCAGACGGTCGCGAGCGCATCGCCGTTTATATACAGAAAGTCAGGGCCGAAGTGCCGAACGTAGCGCTCCAGAACCTTTGCGGCGCGGAGCGGAACCGGGTCGTCGGCGCGCCACACCCAGGTGGCCTCTCCACGCCGATTGATCATCTCCGGATGCGCCAAATGCTGCCATACCAGCGGCCCGAACGTGATCGCTATGCCCAGGCACAGCGCCGCGAGCGCAAGCAGCCCACGGCGGCTGCGCGCCAGTCGTAGCCGGCCGCCAGGAGTCGCCAGCACGCATACCGCCACGAAGGCCGGAATGAAAAGCCGCGCCGCCGGGTAGCCATAGCAGCAGATTCCAATCACCAGCCCAGCGACCAGGGCTCGCAGCGGGCTCACAGATGTAATTGTGGAACCAGTTTCACGTCCAAAACCCGGTCCCACGAAACCCGCCCAAATCAGAAGCGCCAACGGCGCCAGCGTAAGCAGCGGCGTGATCGACCCCTCGTGCCCCAGCCGGCTCATCTGAAGGTGCGTCGGATCCACCGCCAGCAAGGCCGCCGTAACCGCTCCCACCCCTGGCCCCCACATCCGCCGGCCCACCCACCACGCCAGCACCACTGTCGCCACGCCCCCGATTGCGGACGGCAGCCGTGTCGTCCAGATATTCAAGCCCCACACCGCCTGGAACGGCATCACCACATAAAGGAACAGCGCGCTGCGATACTCGCCCAGCGCACGGAAGCAGAAAATGGGCCAACTCTGCCCGACCTGATCTTGCCCCGTCTTCAGAACGCACCACGCGTTCCAGGCGTTGGCCGCTTCGTCCTGATTCAGCCCCGGCGGCAACGAGGCAAGTGCCGGCAGCCGCAAAGCCGCGGCCACGATCAGTACCGCCGCCAGGCCCAACATCTCCAATCCGTTCGGCCGCCCAGCCCGTACCAAGGGTTGCGCGGCCTGTGCGAAATCCGCTGCTGCAAGGATGGAATGAGGTGCCGGGCCGCTCTCGGGCCGGCGCATGCCAAGCATGGCGGAATGCTATCCGCTGCCGGCAAGATCGGTAAGGCCGCACGGCGCCGGTGGTCGAGCTTCTTTTTGGGGGTCCCTTTTTGACCGATCTGAACTAGTGTGTAACCGGTTTGTGACAAGTCTGACCTCGCCACGACGGACCGGTTCTGCCTGCGACGCCTGCGGGCCGCGTCGGGCAAACTTCGGTCAGGCACAATTCGGCTGGTTGCTTGCCCTCGCATTTCCCCTTATCACAAGCATTAAGCGGGGTCGGGTGCCCGCGACGGGAGTTTGTGATGGCTGATGCGCGCACCACCGTAGCCGAACTGCGAGCGGCGCTGGCGGCGTTTGTTGCCCAGCGCGACTGGCAGATTTATCACGACGCGAAGAACCTGTCGGGCTCGATTCTGATTGAGGCCGCCGAGCTACTGGAGCATTTCCAATGGGTGCGCAACGACGAGTTACCGGCACTTCTGCAAGATCCGGCCAAACGGGCCGCGATTGCCGAAGAGCTGGCGGATGTGACCTGTTACGTGCTCTCGCTGGCGAACGTGCTGGGTATCGATCTTTCGTCGGCCGTGTTGGATAAGATTGCGAAGAACGCTCGCAAGTATCCGGCCGATAAGTTTCGCGGTCGCTACCATAAACCGGAGGCGCCCCAGGCGTGAGCCGCCCCGCTGTGGGTCGTTCTGGGCGTAGTATCGTGGGGCGACCGGCGATTTTAAGAGACCGCGATGGCCCGGCCGAAGCGTCGTGACCCAATGTCGTCCGAGACGCTGATGCTCGTACTGGCGGTCGTCTTTTGCGCGATCGTCGGCGGGTTGCTGGTGCTGGTCTATCGCTTCTCCGGGGTTGAATTGCTGTAAGAACCGTTGTAACGCGTCCGGTAAGCAGAGCCGGAGCGTGTCGCCTCCGTAGCGTACCGCGCCCTGCTCGCATCAAGCCGCGAACTCCGCACTTCCGATACGAACCGCGAGGCTCCAACCCGTGCCGCCCGAGTCGTTGTATGAGTGAGGTCCTCGATCAGGCCGAAATCGACGCCCTACTGGCATCGGTCACCATGACCGAGTCGGGCGGAACGTCCGCAAGTGCCGGCAAAGCGGCCGGCCTGCCGCGTGCGGACGGCGGTCCAGCCCGCAGCCCGCCGTCGAACGCCAGCACCTACGACTTCAAGCGTCCGGAACGCGTCAGCAAGGACCACATCCGCGCCTTGGGCTCAATCCACGAGGGCTTCGCGCGCAATTTCGGCGCGACGCTTTCGGGATTCCTGCGCACGATCATCGACGTGCGCGTGGTCGGCGTCGAGCAGCTTACCTACAGCGAGTTCATTCACTCGCTGCCCAACCCGACCTGCTTCGCCATCCTGCAGGCCCCGCCGCTCGAGGGCCAGATGTGTCTCGAGCTCAGCCCGCTGATCGTCTTTCCCATCATCGACCGCCTCCTGGGCGGCAGCAGCGCCGAGTTGTACATCCCGCAGCGCCCGCTGACCTCGATCGAATGGCGGTTGATCAACCGCCTGGTCGAACGGGCCCTGCAACACCTGTCCGAAGTCTGGCGCAACCTGGTGGACGCGCACTTCGAAGTGGTGGACGTCGAAACCAACCCGCAACTCGTCCACATCGTCGCCCCATCCGAAGTGGTCGTCTTCATCACCTTCGAGATCAAAATGGGCTCGTGCGCCGGCACGATGAGCATGTGCATCCCCTTCAACACCATCGAATCCGTGCTCAGCAAGCTGACCACGCAATCGTGGTTCGGCTACAAGTCCAAGGGCGCCACCGACGTGCAACAGCAACGCTTGCTGCACAACCTGACCCGCAGCCTGGTCGACGTCACCGCCTATCTGGGCCAGACACGCATCCGCCTCAGTGAACTCCGGGCGCTGCGGCCCGGCGACATGATCGTGCTCGACAAACCCACCGATCGCGAATTGCTGCTGCAGATCGGCGGCCGAAACAAGTTTGCCGGCGTATGCGGCACGCTGCGCGGCCGGCGCGCCATGCGCCTGGCCCGCCGCGCCGAAATCGACGAGCCTTTGTAAGTAAGAGCCTCTGATTCCGGCTCAATCCAGCCGAACTTTCCGACTCGACGCTGTGTTCGCGCGCGCCTCGCTCAACGGCTTTGCCGCGGCCGGGCGGGCGCTGCTCAGGGCCGCCAGTTTCGGTCCGGTCATCATGGTGATGTTTGGAGGCGACAGGATGCCGGCTGAAACGGCCATCTTGATGGCCTCTTCCACGGACCAGTCCACTTCGATCAGATCCGAGCGGCGCAAGACGAAGACAAAGCCGGTGGTCGGGTTGGGCGTGGTCGCAATGAACACCGAACACAGTTCCTCGCCCGTCAGCGAGTCTTTGAACGTGTTTGTGATAAAGCCCACCGTGCGC
>JAGPEO010000120.1 GCA_018056925.1 Phycisphaerae bacterium | reverse complement strand
ACGACCGCGGACGAATGCCGCCGGTTGCATGCTGCGGGCGCCCGGGGGGTTCGGTTCGCCTTCAATCCACAGCACGGCGGCACGCTCGACAAGACTGTTTTTTCGCACGTGCTGGAGTGCATCGAAGAACTGGGCTGGTTCGTCAATCTCCACTTCGACGGTGCGTCGTTGCCGGGGCTCGAGGACTGGATCGCTTCGATTCCGGCAACCGTCGTCATTGATCACATGGGTCGAATCGACCCGAGCCTCGGTCTCGACCAGCTGCCGTTCCAGGCGCTGACGAGGCTGGCGGCCCGCAGCAACATCTGGGTGAAGCTCACGGGCGCCGATCGCATCTCGAAAGTCGGGCCGCCGTACTCCGACGTCGTTCCATTCGCGCGGCGCCTGGCCGACCTCGCGGGTGATCGCCTGCTGTGGGGAAGCGACTGGCCGCATACCGGCTACTTCGACGCTGCCCGCATGCCCGATCCGGGCAAGCTGCTGCGCGCCCTGGCGGACTTCATTCCCGATCGGACCCTCCGGGACCAGGTCCTCACGACGAATCCCCTGAAGCTGCTGCGGGTGGCGCTATGATCGGGGCGTTCACCTTTGCCGGCCACGGCGGGCGAGCGGTCTTCGGCGTGGGCAGCATTGCCCAGATCGCGGAAGAAGTGCAGATGCTGGGCGCCAGAAGGGTACTGATCCTCACGTCGCCCTCGCATCGAGACGTCGCGGGACGGGTCGCTGCAGACCTCGGTGAACTCTTCGCCGGTGTTTGTCACGACGCTGCCATGCATGTTCCGGTCGAAACCGCCATGGAAACCAGGCAGCTCGCAATACGACTCCAGGCGGACTGCTGCGTGACCATCGGCGGCGGTTCCGCCATCGGCCTGGGCAAGGCCGTTGCGTTGGCGCTGCGAGTACCGATCGTGGCGGTTCCGACAAGCTACGCGGGATCCGAGATGACGTCGATCTACGGGATCACGGAAGACGGGAAGAAGGTCACCGGGCGCGATCCGCATGTTCGCCCCAAGAGCGTCGTGTACGACCCTGCACTGACCCTTTCGCTTCCGCCCTCCCTCTCCGCGGCGAGTGGAATGAACGCGATTGCGCACTGCGTCGAAGCTCTGTATGCGATGGATGGCAACCCCATCGTCTCTCTCATGGCGGAGGAGGGCATCAGCGCACTGGCGCTGTCATTGCCCAGGATCATCGAGGACCCATCGGACGTCGACGCCAGGTCCGAGGCACTCTACGGTGCCTGGCTGGCCGGCCACGCGCTCGAAGCCACGACCATGGGCCTGCACCACAAGATCTGCCATGTGCTCGGCGGCGCGTTCGGCCTGCCGCACGCGGAGCTGCATGCCATCGTGCTGCCGCACGTCGCGCGCTACAACAGCAAGGCGGCGCCGCAAGGCATGGCCCGGGTCGCGCGCGCGCTGAAGGCAGGCGACGCTCCGTCCGCGCTGTACCACATGCTGGGTCGGCTTCGGCTCCCATCTGCGTTGAAGCAGATCGGCATGCCGCGCAGTGGTGTGCAGCAGGCGGCCGAGGAGGTGTGTGCAACGCCGTACCGGAATCCAAAAGTCGTCGAGTACGAATCCGTGAAGGCGATGCTGGAGCGGGCATACGAAGGGGTCGAACCACGCCCGTAGGCGCGGCCGTTTCCGGCCGGGCGCGTGCCTGCGCGAATTCACCCAACTCTTGAGATGAACATGAACGCTTTTACCAACGGCCTGCAGGTCAGGGTTGCCGCCAAGACGCTGGAGGCGATCGACATCTGCAGCTTCGAGCTCGTCGCCGTCGACGGGCAGGGCTTGCCGGCGTTCTCCGCTGGATCGCATGTCGACGTCCAGGTCAGTGAAGGCGTCACCCGCCAGTACTCGCTCTGCAACGATCCGGCGGAGAGCCACCGCTACGTGATCGCAGTTCTCAAGGACCCGAATACGCGTGGCGGCTCGAAGGCGATGCACGAGCGCGTGCAGCCTGGCGATGTGCTGACGATAAGCCCCCCGAAGAACCACTTCCCGCTGGCGCATGGCGCGAGCAGGAGCCTGTTGCTCGCGGGCGGCATCGGCGTGACGCCGATCCTATGTATGGCCGAGCGCCTCTCGGTGCTGGGCGGCAAGTTCGAAATGCACTATGCGACCCGCTCCCGAGATCGCACCGCCTTCGCCGCTCGCATCCAACAGGCGCCTTACGCCTCGCGTGTTCAGTTCCACTTCGACGACGGCGCGCCCGAACAGAAGCTGGACGTCGGTCGCGTGTTGACCGGTGCCGGTGCCGGTACGCACCTGTACGTCTGCGGTCCGAAAGGATTTATGGATCACGTGCTGTCGACCGCGCACGCCCAGGGCTGGCCCGAGGCCGAGATGCACTACGAGTTCTTCGGCGCCGTCGTCGCGAAGACTGACGAGGACCAAAGCTTCCGAGTGAAGCTCGCCAGCTCCGGCAGGATCATCCTGGTGCCGAAGGAGAAAACGGTTGTCCAGGCACTGGTTGCGGCTGGCGTGGAGGTCCCCACCTCCTGCGAGCAGGGCGTATGCGGAACCTGCCTCACGCGCGTGCTCGAAGGCGAGCCGGACCACAAGGACTTTTACCTGACGCCCGCCGAACAGGCTGCGAATGACCAATTCATGCCTTGCTGTTCCAGGTCGAAGTCGCCGATGCTAGTTCTCGAGCTGTGAGTGCCGCGGTGCACTCGCGTCCGCTTCACCTGAGCCTACGCGACATCGAGGAGCTGCTGTTCGAGCGTGGTGCAAGATCGTCACGGACCGATTGCGTAGCTACCCGGCCGCGAAGGGCCGAGGTTCCGGAGCTTGCGAATGCGCGACACGTGTTCGTGAGGGCCAGTGCTCGCGTGAACAACCGTGCCGAAAAAGTCATCAGCCCACCCGTGAGCGCGAGCGGTGCATGTGAAGCTTTCGCAGGCTCGAGCGCACGCAGGCTTTTCTCTCGAGCTTCGTCCCATCCGCCAGCACTTTGCGATCAAGCGCCACCCGTTGGGGGCTTCGCTCTATCTCAAGCAGCTTGCCACGCGCTTCGTCTTCGCCAACGTGACAACGCCCCCTCAAGCCGATGCGGGCTCGCGGTTATGCTCGGCGCAAACGGACGCCACCGTCGTGTGCAAGATTGCGCTGCCGAGTTCGGCTGCGAGCTTGCGCAATGACCAGTGTGTCGAAGCATCCGTGGGCTTGCGCTTGGTGGTCCACGCGAGCACGCGCGCCTCGATTCGATCCATCACCTTCTAGCGCTCATCCGTGCGAAGGGGAGGGGCTCCCACGCGGCGCTCTTCGGGGAGCCCTGACTCGGCAAGCTGGCTGGCCTTGGCCGTCGGCTGTACCCCGCCGCCCGCGCGCACGAACAGGGGGTCGCGCAGCAGCAGGCGCAGCCGGGTCAGGGCATGGCTGACGGCGGGTTGCGTCAGGCCCAGCGTCTCGGCGGCGCGGCTTACGTTGCGCACGCGATAGACGGCTTCGAAGACGCGCAACAGGTTGAGATCGATCTCGTTTATATGCATGGCGTGCATATCATTTAGTGACGCCATTATATTGATTGTGCCGCCCCAAAAGCCGACACTGGCATGCTTGTCTCAAATCATTTCATGTCGGAGGCCGCCTTGGAGGTTTCTTTTCGCAAACAGGTGGAATCGCTTCGCCTAGGCGAAGGCCAGACTTTCCACGGCGAGGGCATCCTCGCCATCACTAAGGCGCTGCTGCAGTCCGGGGTGGCCTATGTAGGCGGCTACCAGGGCGCGCCCGTTTCGCACCTGCTGGACGTCATGATGCAGGCGCGCGACTACCTCGACGAACTCGGCGTGCACGTCGAGGCCTGTTCCAACGAGGCGTCGGCAGCCGCCATGCTGGGCGCATCCATCCAGTATCCCTTGCGCGGCGCCGTTACCTGGAAGTCCATCGTCGGCACCAACGTGGCGGCAGACGCCTTGTCCAACCTGTCATCGCCAGGCGTGAAGGGCGGTGCCCTGATCGTGGTGGGCGAAGATTACGGCGAGGGGGCCAGCGTCATCCAGGAACGCACCCACGCCTACGCCCTGAAGTCGTCGATGATCATGCTCGACCCGCGCCCAGACCTGGCCAACATGGTGCGCATCGTCGAAGAGGGCTTCCGGCTGTCGGAAACGTCCAATATGCCGGCGCTGCTGGAACTGCGCATCCGCGCCTGTCATGTGCGCGGCAGCTTTGAATGCAAGGACAATCTGCCGCCGCCGGTGTCCACACGCCAGTTAATGGAAGAGCCGGCGGCATTCGACTATGTGCGCCTCGCGCATCCGCCCGTCACCTTCCGCCACGAAAAGCTCAAGGTTGAAGAGCGCATTCCGGCCGCGCGGCGGTACATCGCCGAAAACAAGCTGAACGAGCAGTTTGGCGACCCGAACGGTGAGGTCGGCATCATTGTGCAGGGCGGCTTGTACAACACGCTGATCCGTTCGCTGCAGCAGTTCGGTGCGGCCGACGCCTTTGGCACGCCGGCAGTGCCCTTGCTCGTGCTGAACGTCACCTTCCCGCTGGTTCCCGAAGAAGTGACGGCGTTCTGCGCCGGCAAGCGGGCGGTCATGATCATCGAAGAAGGCCAGCCCGAATACATCGAACAGGAAATCGCCACCATGCTGCGCCGGCGCGACCTGAACACGGCCTTGCACGGCAAGGACATGATGCCGGCCGTGGGCGAATGCACGGCGGAAGCCATGGTCGACGCGCTGGGTGCGTTCCTTGGCCAGTATCAAAGCCATCCGGGTGTCGCCTCCGCGCGCGCCTGGCTGGACGCCAATACCGAACTCCGGCAAAGCGTCGCCGGTCGTCTGACCGAACCGCTGCCGGGGCGGCCGCCCAGCTTCTGTATCGGCTGTCCCGAACGGCCGGTATTTTCGGCTCTCAAACTGGCCCAGCAAGAGGTCGGGCCGGTACACATCGCGGCCGACATCGGCTGCCATGCCTTCGGCACATTCGAGCCGTTTTCATCGGGCCATTCGATACTGGGATATGGCATGAGCCTGGCCAGTCGGGCCGGCGTGTCGCCAATGATGTCGCGTCGCGTGCTATCCATCATGGGAGACGGCGGTTTCTGGCACAACGGTCTGCTTACCGGTGTGCAGTCGGCCTTGTTCAACCAGGATGACGCGGTCCTGCTGATCTTCAAGAACGGGTATACGTCGGCGACGGGAACGCAGGAAATCATCTCGACGCCGGACGAAGACGCGCGCGCCAATGCCCCGGACAAGCAGCAAAGCCTGGCGCACAAGAACCAGACCATCGAGCAGACCTTGCGCGGGATGGGGGTTGGATGGATGCGCACCGTGCATACCTATCGCGTCGATCAGATGCGGCGCACGTTGACTGAAGCCTTCACCACCAAGTATTCCGGGCTGAAGGTGATCATCGCCGAGGGTGAGTGCCAGCTGGAACGGCAGCGCCGTCTGAAACCCTGGATTGCCGGCTTGCTGAAGGCCGGCAAGCGCGCCGTTCGCGTCAAGTACGGCGTGGACGAAGACGTCTGCACCGGGGATCACGCCTGCATCCGGCTGTCGGGCTGTCCCACCCTCACTCTCAAGGACAACCCCGACCCTCTCAAGGTGGATCCGGTAGCTACGGTGATCGACGGTTGCGTGGGCTGCGGCTTGTGCGGCGAAAACGCCCATGCAGCCACGCTGTGCCCCTCGTTCTATCGCGCCGAGGTCGTGCAGAACCCTCGCTGGCACGAACGACTTATCGACAACATGCGCCGCCGCGTCACGCGCGCCATGCAGCCCGCCTGAGGTATATCGACATGCAAGACATCGCTTCATTGCGCCCGATCACGGTCATGGTCTGCGCCCTGGGCGGCGAGGGCGGGGGCGTCCTGGCCGAATGGCTGATCGACACAGCCATCGCGGCAGGCTACCCCGCGCAAAGCACCTCGGTGCCGGGCGTTGCCCAACGTACCGGGGCCACGTCTTACTACATCGAGGTCTTCCCGGTGCCTGCGGCGCAGCTGCAGGGCCGCCGGCCCGTGTTTGCTCTGACGCCGGTGCCCGGCGACATCGACGTGCTGGTGTCCTCCGAACTGCTGGAAACCGCACGCCAGGTGTCGAACGGCTTCTCGTCGCCGGCCCGAACCGTACTCATCACGTCATCGTCGCGGGCGCTGACGACCGCCGAGCGCATGCAGCCGGGTGACGGCCGCTTCTCCAACGAGAAGCTGGTCGAGCTGGTTCGGGAAACCAGCCGCGAGCACTATGTTTTCGATATGGCGCAAACCGCACAACAGGCCGGTACCGTAATCAGCGCCGTGTTGTTCGGTGCGATCGCCGCCAGCGGCGCACTGCCTTTCAGCCGCGAGGCCTTCGAAGACACCATCCGACGCAGTGGTCGCGGCGTCGAACCCAGTCTTCGCGGCTTTGCGCGCGCGTTCGAGATCGTCGATGCCGCCCGGCGGCAGGGCGCCATGGTGCAGCAACTGCTGCAGCTGGACGAGGCGGCGGTTCAGATCGAGCGCCTGCCCGCCGAGGTCGCGGCGGCTTTCCCGGTTGCCGTGCACGACATGCTGGCGCCCGGTTATGCGCGGATGGTTGACTACCAGAACAAGGCTTACGCCGACCTCTACATCACACGGCTGTCGCGGGTGCTGAGCGCCGAGCGGCAGGCCGATCCGGCCGGCGCCCACGGTTATGCCACCACACGCGAGACTGCTCGCTTTCTGGCGCTCTGGATGGCCTTCGATGACGTCGTACGCGTGGCCGATCTGAAAAGTCGCCAGACCCGTAGCCGTCGTGTCCTGGACGAAGTGCGGGCGGGTCCCGACGACCTCGTCCGCGTTTTTGATCATTTCAAGCCGGGTGTTCCGGAATTTGCCGGATTGCTGCCCCAGCCTATTGCGCGGCGACTGTTGAGCTGGGATCAGCGGCGCCAGCGGCGCGGCCGTCCGGCCTGGGCCATGCCACTGAAGGTGGGGTCGCATACGGTCACCGGAATGGCGATGCTGCGCCTGATGGCCGGCATGAAGCGCGTCCGGCATTTCGGCAGCCGCTACGCTCGCGAGCAGGAGATGATTGAAAAGTGGGTGGGCGCCGTCGAGCGTGCCGCTGCAGTCCACTGGCGGCTGGGCAACGAGCTGGCCCAGTGCGGCCGGCTGATCAAGGGTTACGGCGAAACCAATGAACGCGGCAAGGAAAACTTGCTGCACATTCTCGACCATCTGGCTGTGGCGGCGACATTCGACAACGACGACCAGCGCGCGCAAGCGATTGCCGATGCGCGTACGGCGGCACTGTCCGACGCCGCCGGCAAGGCGCTCGATGCGACGTTGACCCGGCACGGTGCGCCGGCACGGCCCATGAAGGAAACCCCGGTTCGCTGGGTCAGGCGATCGCCCCAGCCAGCCAAGCCGGTGGCCCCCGCAGCGCAGGAATCATAGGCCGAACAGTTTGTGGAACAGCCGGCAGACAATCCTTCTGCCGGTTGAAGTTTGTCAAAAACGAAAAGCAAGGAGACCTCATGAAAGTTCGTACCACATCCCCCTCACGCCGGTCGTTCTTCCGTCTGGCAGCGTCCGCAGCGGTCGTTCTGACTGCCATCGGGGGCGCCCAGACCGCGATGGCTCAGGCACAGTCCTGGCCTGCCAAACCCGTGCGCGTGGTGGTGAATTTCCCACCCGGCGGGGCGGCGGACGTCATGGCCCGACTGATCTCGCAGCCGGTGTCCGAGGCGCTCGGGCAGCCGGTGGTCATCGAGAACCGGGCTGGTGCGAACGGCAATATCGGCGGTGAGGCCGTGGCCAAGGCAGACCCGGACGGCTATACGTTCCTGTTCAGTTCCGGCGGGGTAGCGTCAGTGAACCCGCACCTGTACAAGACGATGTCGTTCGATCCGGCAAAGGATTTGCAGCCCGTGGCAGCGGCGGCGCGCGTTCTGGTGTTCCTGGTTACCCGCCCGGACGTGCCAGTGAAGAGCGCGAAGGAGTTCATCGACTACGCCAAGAAAAACCCGGGCAAGCTCAGCTACGGCTCGCCTGGCAACGGCAGCTCGCCGCACCTGGCGGCGGAAATGTTCAACGGCGCTGCCGACATCAAGACGCTGCATGTGCCCTACCGCGGCGCCGCTCCGGCAATGGTCGACCTGCTCGCCGGTCAGGTGGATTACATGTTCGACCCCGGCATCGGCCTGGGCCATGTGCGCGACGGCAAGCTGCGCTTGCTGGCGGTCGGCAGCCCCGAACGCTCTGCGCTTTTTCCTGACACCCCCACCGTGGCCGAAGTCGGTCTGAAGGGGTTTGACGCGGATTCCTGGTTCGGCTTCTATGCTCCCGCCGGCGTCGACAAGGCCATCGTCGACCGCATGAACCAGGAGGTCAACAAAGCCCTGGCACTGCCCACAGTACGTAACCGCATTGCGGAACTGGGCGGCGTTGCTTCGCCGATGTCGCCGGCAGAGTTTGCCGACAAGGCCAAGGCCGACTTCGAACGCTTCGGCAGCGTCATCCGCGAACGCGGCATCAGCGTGCAGTAAGCTGGCAGCCCCGCGCCCGGGACGGGCCGGGGCTTGCACCACACCGAGAGGCAAGGAGACGTCATGAAAAAGCACTTCGCAGCGTCAGGTCGTCGGTCGTTCTTTCATCTGGCCGCAGCCGCGGCCGTCACGCTGTCTTCCGTCGCCGCGGTCCAGGCGGCGCAGCCGGGCGCGTCCTGGCCCACCAAGCCGGTTCGCGTAGTGGTGAACTTCCCGCCCGGGGGCGCGGCCGACGTCATGGCGCGTTTGATTTCGCAACCGGTGTCGGAAGCACTGGGACAGCCGCTGGTGATCGAGAACCGCGGCGGCGCCAACGGCAACATCGGCGGCGAGGCCGTTGCCAAGGCCGACCCGGACGGCTATACGTTTCTTTTCAGCTCGGGCGGCATGGTTTCGGTGAATCCGCATCTGTACAAGGCCATGTCTTTCGACCCCGCCAAGGATTTGCAGCCGGTCGCCGCTGCCTCCCGTGCACGGGTGTATCTGGTTACCCGTCCGGATGTACCGGTCAAAGACGCGCAGGAATTCATCGAGCACGCGCGGAAGAATCCAGGCAAGCTCACCTACGCATCTCCGGGCAACGGCAGCACGCCGCATCTGGCCGGCGAAATGTTGAACGCCGCAGCAGGCCTGCAAACCTTGCACGTTCCGTACCGCGGCGCTGCCCCCGGCATGGTCGATCTGCTTGCCGGCCAGGTCGATTACATGTTCGATCCCGGCATCGGCCTGGGTCACGTGCGTGACGGCAAGCTGCGTCTGCTGGCGGTGGCCAGCCCGGAACGCTCGTCATTGTTCCCGGACACCCCTACGCTCGACGAGGTCGGCCTGAAGGGGTTCGACGCGGATTCCTGGTTCGGCTTTTATGCTCCCGCCGGCGTCGACAAGGCTATCGTCGACCGCATGAATGCCGAGGTCAACCGCGCCCTGGGCTTGCCGCAGGTCAAGAATCGGCTGATCGAACTCGGTGGCGTACCGGAACCCATGTCGCCGGACGAATTCGCCGCCAAGACGCGCGCCGATTTCGAGCGTTTCGGCGCCATCATCCGCGAACGCGGCATCAGCGTGCAGTAGCGCCGCGCCGCAGGCGCGGCATTCTCTTCCGTCTGGTTCAGGCTTGCACATAACGAAAGGCAAGGAGACACCATGAGAACGCATTCACCATCCCCACGGCGCCGGTCGATCTTCCGGCTGGCGGTGTTGGCAGGCGCTGCCCTGACGCTGGTCGGCGGCGCCCAGGCTGCAGTCGCCCAGGCCAAGTCCTGGCCGACGAAGCCGATTCGCGTCATCGTGAATTACCCGCCGGGCGGCGCTGCCGATGTGATGGCCCGCTTGATCTCGCAGCCGGTGGGTGAAGCACTTGGGCAGCCGCTGGTCGTCGAGAACCGTGCCGGCGCGAACGGCAACATCGGGGGCGAGGCGGTTGCCAAGGCCGATCCGGACGGCTACACGTTCCTTTTCAGCTCGGGCGGGATGGTGTCGGTCAACCCGCACATCTACCGGAACATGCCGTTTGATCCGGCCAAGGATCTCGAGCCTGTGGCCGCGGCGGCGCGCGTCCTGGTCTTCCTGGTCACCCGCCCCGATGTACCCGTGAAGAGCGCGCAGGAATTCATCGACTACGCCAGGAAGAATCCGGGCAAGCTCAGCTACGGCTCTCCGGGCAACGGCAGTTCGCCGCACCTGGCGGCCGAAATGTTCAACAGTGCCGCCGGCATCGAAACCCTGCACGTCCCGTATCGCGGCGCTGCACCGGCGCTGGTCGACTTGCTGGCGGGCCAGCTGGATTACATGTTCGACCCCGGCATCGGGCTTGGTCATGTGCGCGAGGGCGGGGTCTCCTCGTTTTCAGTGCAATAAGTGACGGTACGAAAAGCTAGCACTGGCGCGGAGGTGGTGTTGGTAGATCGTTGATTTCATTGACTTTCCTGTTCACTTTCAAATCTGCGATTCGTGGC
>JAGPEO010000119.1 GCA_018056925.1 Phycisphaerae bacterium | reverse complement strand
GCCGCACTGGCGACGCCGCTGGTGCTCAGCGTCCACTCGGTCGTCAGTTTCGATTTCGCCGTCTCACAACTGCCCGGCTGGCACACCACCATCTTCCCGCCCTACTTCGTCGCCGGCGCCATCTTCGGCGGCTTCGCAATGGTGATGACGTTGGCCATTCCGGCGCGCGAGCTATTCGGCCTCAAGCACATTATCACCAAGCGGCACCTGGAAAACTGCGGCAAAATCGTGCTGGTGACCTGCCTGATGGTGGGCTACGCCTACATGATGGAATTTTTCATGTCCTGGTATAGCGGCTCGCCCTATGAGCGTTTCGTCTTTCGCTCCCGCGCCGCCGGCCCGTACGCGTGGGCCTACTGGACCATGATTATCTGCAACGTGGCCGTGCCGCAGCTCCTGTGGTTCAAGCGCATTCGCACGAACGTTTGGGGCATGCTGGCGGTGGTAATGGCCGTGAACGTCGGGATGTGGTTCGAGCGCTTCGTGATCATTGTCACGTCGCTGTCGCAGGACTACCTGCCGGCGGCCTGGGATTATTACCGGCCGTCGCTCGTGGAAATCTTGACGCTCGCGGGAAGTTTCGGCCTGTTCCTCACGCTATTCCTGTTGTTCTGCCGCTATCTGCCAATGGTCGCGATGGCTGAAGTCAAGACCGTCATGCCGCAAGCGACCGAGCACCACGTCGCATACGTTCCGGTCACGCGCGCTTTCGACTATAACCCGGATGAGCACGAGCCGCCGGCAGAACTGGAACGAGGAGCGGCACGGCTATGACCGCGACCAAGCCGCAGACCGCCGAACCCGCCGTCGCCCTGCAGGGGCTACTGGCCGAATTCAACTCGCCCGGCGCGTTGTTGGCGGCGGCAACGCAGGTGCGTGACGCCGGCTTTACATGCTGGGACACGCACACGCCGTTCCCCGTCCACGGCATAGACCACGCCATGGACATTCGCCGCACTCGCTTGCCGTGGCTGGTCTTCGGTCTGGGCGTGGCCGGCTGCCTGGCGGGCTTACTGATGCAATGGTGGATGAATGCGGCGTCGCCGGCGAAATTTCCTGGCGTGCCGACATTCCTGCAAGGCTTCGACTATCTTATCAGCGGCAAGCCGATCTTCAGCCTGCCGGCGAATATTCCGGTCATCTTTGAACTGACGGTTCTGGCGGCCGCTCTGGCCACTGTAATCGGGATGCTGGCGGCCAATAATCTGCCGTGGCACCACAATGCACTCTTTGCCGTGCCGCGCTTCCGGCGCGTCACCAATGACCGTTTTTTCCTGTGCATAGATGCCCGCGACCCGCAGTTCGACGCTGCGGAAACCGGCGCACTGCTGAAACAACTCGGCGCGACGGCCATCGAACGCGTCGAGACAAGCGCCAGGCCCGGCGGGCTGCCACGCGGCGTGATAATCGCCATCGTGGTCTTCGCTACCCTGGCCCTGTTCCCGCCGCTGATCGTGGCCCGGGCACGCCTCTCGAAGTCCGCCCAGCCGCGCATCGCGCTTGTGCAGGACATGGACAACCAGGAACGCTTTAGGACCCAGCAGGCCAACCTTGCGTTCGCCGACGGGCGCGCCATGCGGCCGCAAATTCCGGGCACGCTCGCGCGCGGCGATCTGCATTCGGACCCGCACCTGTACCAGGGTAAGACTGACGGCGAATGGGCGCTGACTTTCCCGCCTCAGCTTGAGATCACAAGAGCATTCGTCCAGCGCGGGCAACAGCGCTTCGCAATATTCTGCGCCCCGTGCCATGGGCTGGGCGGGGCCGGCGACGGCATGGTCCACCAGCGGGCCTTGCAGCGCGACACGCCGGGTTGGGTCCAGCCGACTTCGCTGCACGATCAGCTTGTCCGCAGCCGCGCGGCCGGACACCTGTTCAATACGATTACGAACGGCATCCGCAGTATGCCGCCCTATGGCGACCAGATTCCGCCGGCGGACCGGTGGGCGATTGTGGCATACGTGCGGGCGTTAGAGCTCAGCCAGGACGCTCGGCTGGAGGATGTGCCGCCCGAGCGACGCGACGAGTTGCGGTAGGAACGTGAACGCCAGGTCAATTAACATTGAAGTTGAATCTCGGCCGCTGACGGACGCGGCGCCGCGCCTGGCCAGAATCGCGGGCGTGCTGGGGCTTGTGGGCGTTGTCGGCGCGGCCCTGTTCGGCTTCCTGGCGGGTTGGGACGTCTTCTTCCGCTCGTATTTGCTCAACTACGCCTATGTGCTGAGTCTGGCGTTGGGTGGACTCTTCTTTGTCTTGCTACAGCACGTGGTGCGCGCCGGTTGGAGCGTTTCGATCCGCCGCGTCGCGGAACTCGTGGCGGCAGCGCTGCCACCGCTGACACTGCTCTTTCTGCCACTGCTCATACCAGTGGTCGCCGGTATGCCCGGCGTATACGAATGGACGGACCAGGAGTTGGTGCAGGCCGACCCGCTTCTAAAATCGAAATCGGCCTATCTGAATGTGCCGTTCTTCATTATTCGCTGTGCCGCCTATTTTGGCATTTGGTCTCTGCTGGCGTGGTTCTGCCTGTGGCAATCTACTGAACAGGACGAAACCGGAGCGGCAAAACACACGCAGCGTCTGGAACGGCTCAGCGCGCCCGGCCTGCTGCTGCTGGCGGTGACGATCACGTTTTTCGCGATTGACGCCCTGATGTCGCTGAATCCGCATTGGTACAGCACCATTTGGGGCGTCTACTACTTCTCCGGCAGCGTGGTGGGCTTTTTGGCGCTGTTCGTCCTGCTATTGGCGGGTCTCCAGCGGGCCGGCCGCCTCACGCACGCGGTGACCTCAGAGCACTATCACGACCTCGGCAAGCTGGCCTTTGGATTCGTGGTGTTCTGGGCGTACATCGCCTTTTCGCAATACCTGCTGATCTGGTATGCCAATATCCCCGAGGAAATTGTCTGGTATCGCCCGCGCCAAGGCGACACCTGGTGGATCGCCATAAGCCTGCTATTGCTCTTCGGGCACTTCGTGGCCCCCCTGCTCGCGCTGATGTCCCGCGGCGCCAAACGCCGGTCCGGCTTTCTGGTTGCGGCCGCAGTCTGGCTCCTGGCCATGCACTGGCTGGATCTGTACTACGTCGTCGCGCCGCGGCCGTGGCAGAGCGGGCACGCCTCGTCCGGCGGGCCTCTGCACGCGACCGATCTGCTGTTGTTGCTGGGCCTGGGCGGCCTGTTTGTGGCAATCGTAGTGTGGCCGATGGGCCGCCGAGCACTGTTGGCCAAGCGTGACCCGCGTTTGCCCGAAGCTTTGGCGCACGAGAACGTTTGACATGGAAACACCCGGCCCAATGAATTCATCCGCCGAGCCCGGGAGCACGTCCCGCGAGCCTCCGGACGTTACGCGCTCGATCGGCGGGACGTCCGCGCCACTAACGGACGGAGAGGTCGCCGGGTCCCGATACACAGCCGAAATGGCTGATATCGAAGCCGGACCGGGCGAGCGCGACGGCGATCCGAATGCCCACATGGTGTTCACCGTCGGCCTGATCGGGGCGATTCTGATGCTGGCGCTGCTGATTTTCGGGGTCGTGCTCTTTCAGAATGTGCAGGCCCTCGAGACCGAAGAGAAGGTTTTTGCCGGCCGGCCCGTCGAGTTGACGCAGCAGCAGACGTTGCAGCTTGCCGCGATTAGCGAGTACCGTTACATCAGCGAGGCCGACGGAGTGGTCGCTATTCCAATCGATCGGGCCATTGATCTGTTTGTGGCGCGCGTACGAGAAGACCCGCGACAGGCCTCTCCCGTCGCGCCCGCCTCCCCCGACGGGCAGGCGCAGAGCGAGTCTATGGAGGCGACTCCGGACACTCAACCGGCGGGTGTACCATGAGCGGAATGAGTCATGGGTGGTTCCGGGCGCAGTGGATCTTCTCTCTCGGCGTAGCGCTGCTGCTAACGTCGTGCGGCGTGGCTTCCGCACAGGACGCGATTCCCGAATCGCAGCCCGGCGTTACATCGTCGTCGTCCGGCGGGCCGCCGGAAGCTACGGCCGGAGCGGATGCTGCGGGGACGGAGCGCGTCGAGCCGTTGCCGGAGGCGTTGGAGGGCGTCGGCATTACCGAGCACCTGAATGCCAAGCTGCCGCTGGACGCGAAATTCACGACCCACGACCGTCGCGAGGTCACGCTGGGCGACTTCTTCGATGGAAAGCGGCCGGTTATTCTCGTCTTGAATTACTATCGCTGCCCCATGTTGTGCGGCCTGGTGCTCAACGGCCTGCTGGAATCACTCAAGGAACTGGAGTGGACCGCCGGGGAGCAGTTCGAAATCGTTACCGTCAGCTTCAACCCGTTCGAAGGTCCCGAACTCGCCAACCTTAAGCGCGCCAACTACCTGGCGGATTACGGCCGGCCCGCAGCCGCCAACGGCTGGCATTTCCTCGTCGGGCGCAAGGACCCCATTCAGCGCTTGCTGGATACCACCGGGTTTGGCGTCAAACGCGACGAAGCCAGCGACCAGTACGTTCACGCAGCGGCCATAATGCTCTGCACGCCGGACGGGCGCATCTCGCGTTACCTTTACGGCATAGTATTTGAACCGCGGACGTTGCGGCTTTCGCTGGTGGAGGCGTCGGAAGGCAAGATCGGCACGACCATGGACCAGTTGCTGCTGTTCTGCTACCACTTTGAAGGCGGCGAGTACACACTGGCCGCGATGAACGTAGCGCGAGCCGGGGCCTTGTTGACCTTGTTGATCTTGGGCAGTGTGCTAGTGTGGCTGTGGCGGCGAGAAGTTGACCGGCGGCGAGCCGCGCCGCCGAGGCAGGAGCCCGGGGCATGATTAACGGCGTGCTGGCACAAGAAACCGCTTGGCCCAGCGTCTCGCCCGAGGGCGGAACTTTCTGGCTGCCGCCGGAAGCATCCAGCGCCGCCAGCTACACGGACGACGTCTTCTATTTCATCTACTGGGTCTCGCTGTTTTTCTTTGTTCTGATCAATGCGTTGATGGTCTACTTCGTTATCCGCTATCGCAGGCGGACGGCAGACCAGCGCGCGGTCAGCGGGGCCACACACAACATGCGCCTGGAGATCGTCTGGTCCGCCATTCCGCTGGCCCTGGTAGTGGCAATGTTCTACATGGGCTTTCGAGGCTACATGGACCTCGTGAACCCGCCGTCCGAAACGCTCGAAATACACGTGCTGGCCCAGAAGTGGAGCTGGAACTTTACCTATCCAAACGGCCATGATGACAGCGAGCTGCACGTCCCGGTTGACCACAACATACGCCTGACGCTGACGTCCAACGATGTAATACACAGCTTATCTATACCGGCGTTTCGCGTTAGATGCGACGCCGTTCCCGGACGCTACACTCACTTGTGGTTCCGCCCGACCAGAATCGGCGAGTACCTGGCGCTGTGCTCGGAATATTGCGGCACAACCCACTCCGACATGATCGCGCGCGTTTACGTGCAGGACCCGGCCGAGTATGCCAAGTGGCTGGCGGACGTCTCAGACCCCTTCCGCGAGCACTCGTTCGCCGACGTCGGCCGCATGCTGGTGGCCCGCAGGTGCAGCAGTTGCCATTCGATCGACGGGCGGGCGAACGTCGGGCCGACCTTCAAGAGCCTGTTTGGGCGCGAGGTCAAGCTGGCGGACGGCACGACCGTCACTGCCGACGAAAACTACATTCGCGAATCGTTGATATATCCCGGTCGCCAGATTGTGGCCGGCTACAGCCCGGTCATGCCGACTTTCCGCGGCCAGCTCAAGGACCGCGAGATCACGGCCATAATTGAGTACTTCAAGGAGCTGGCCGAATGAGCGCGACAAGGTGGCGTTGATGAGTGTGATCGACCCGACTGTCCCGACTGCCCTGCCGTCCTCGGCCGAGGACGCGGCATCTGACAATTACCTGACCCGTCCGAGCGGGCTGCGTTCGTGGCTTTTCACCGTCGACCACAAGCGCATCGGCGTGATGTACCTGGTTTCGATTCTGACCGCGTTTCTGCTGGGCGGAATCTTCGCCATTCTGCTGCGCACCGAACTTCTGGGCCCGCAGAAGACCGTCATCGAGGCGGATACGTACAACCAGTTCTTCACGCTGCACGGCGCGATCATGATTTTCCTGGTCATCATCCCCAGCATTCCGGCCACGCTCGGGAATTTCGTGCTGCCGATTATGTTGGGGGCCAAGGATCTCGCCTTCCCGCGGCTGAACCTGCTCAGCTATTACCTGTACTTGGGCGGCGCGCTGCTGGCGCTGCTGGCGATTGTGCTGGGCGGCGTCGACACGGGTTGGACGTTCTATCCCCCCTACTCGATTGAAGCGGCGCCGTATAACGGAGTCATCGTCGTACTGGCGGGCGTTTTTCTGCTGGGCTTCAGCTCGATTCTTACCGGGCTGAATTTCGTCGTTACCATTCACAAGCTGCGCCCGCCGGGAATGGGCTGGTTCCGCATGCCGTTGTTTTTGTGGTCGTTGTACGCGACGTCCATTATTCAGATTCTGGCCACGCCGGTGCTGGGCGTGACGGTGCTGCTGCTGATCGTGGAACGCACGCTGAAATTCGGCATTTTTCATCCTGGATTGGGCGGCGACCCGATATTGTATCAGCATTTCTTCTGGTTCTACTCGCACCCGGCGGTATACATCATGATTCTGCCGGCCATGGGCATCGTCAGCGAGTTGGTCAGCGTTTTCAGCCGCAAGCACATATTCGGCTACCCATTCATTGCGTTCAGCAGCGTCGCCATTGCGATGTTCGGCTTCTTCGTCTGGGGACATCACATGTTCGTCAGCGGTCAGTCGCCCCTGGTGACGGTGCTGTTTAGCCTGCTGACCTATAGCGTCTCCATTCCGTCGGCCGTCAAGGTCTTCAACTGGCTGGCGACCATGCACGGCGGTTCGATTTCGCTCAAGACGCCCATGCTCTATGCACTGGGGTTCGTCTTTCTGTTCGGCATCGGCGGCCTGACGGGCCTGTTCTTGGGAGCCCTGGCGACCGACGTCCACCTGCACGACACGTATTTTGTGGTCTCGCATTTTCACTACGTCATGCTGGGCAGCGCCCTGATCGCCATGCTGGGCGGCATGCATTACTGGTGGCCCAAGATAACCGGCCGGATGTACAGCGAGCGCTGGGGGGTAACGGCGTTTGTGCTGGTCATAATCGGCTTCAATTTGACCTTTTTCCCGCAGTTCATAATGGGCACCCACGGCATGCCGCGCCGCTACTACAACTATCCGCCCGAGTTTACGTTTCTTAATCAGTTGTCCACCACCGGTTCATACATAATGGCGGTCAGCTTTGTCCTGATGGCGGCCTATCTGCTGCACTCCCTGGTGCGCGGGCGGCGCGCCCCGGCCAACCCCTGGGGCGGGGCGACGCTCGAATGGCAGTGCAGTTCGCCGCCGCCCACGTACAATTTTGAGACTCCGCCGCCGGTGCGCGACCCCTATGATTTCCGCAACATTGAGTACGATCCGGCCAGCGGTGGGTATCGCCGTATCGTGCCGGTGCCGGCCACGGTTTCAAAGGGATAACGGGCCATGTCCACCGCAGCCAAGACGCATGCCTCGCTGACTGACACGCCCCAGGCGCATGTGGCGCACCACTTTCACACGGCGTCTCAGCAGTTCGAAGCCGCGGTTCAGGGCATGTGGATCTTCCTGGCGACTGAAATTCTGCTGTTCAGCGGCTTGTTCTGCGCGTACGCCGTTTTTCGTACCAACCATCCTGAGGTCTTCGAGTACGCGCACCAGTTCCTGAGCAAGCCGTTGGGGGCGATCAATACAGTCATCCTGCTCTGCAGCAGCTTCACTATGGCCGCCGCGGTATGGGCCTCGCAACACGGCCGCCGCAGAACCGCGGTCGCGCTGCTCTGCCTGACGTTGCTCGGCGGCTTCGGCTTCTTGGGGATTAAGTTCGTCGAGTACGAGCACAAGTGGAAAGAAGGGCTGCTCTGGGGAATTCATTACCAGCCGCACGCTGAAAACGCATCTGCCGCGGCCGAAGCGCCGGCGGTCGCGTTCGGTGAGCCGGCCGTCCCAGCCGCAGTTTCCGCCTCGGAAAATATTGACGCCGCGCCGGCGGAGACGGGCGAGTCCGACCCGGCCTTCCGACCGGCATCGCTGGGCCCGCCCGGCTTGCGCCGGACGGCCGCTTCCGCTGCGCCCCGGACCGAGCAACAGGTCCACAATGTCCAAACGTTCTTTGGCGTCTATTTCCTCATGACCGGGCTGCATGGGCTGCACGTAATCGCGGGAATGGCGTTGATCGCATGGGTGGCGTGGCGCGCCTTGAAGGGCGCGTTCAGCCCGGCGTATTTCACCCCCGTGGCAATGGTTGGCCTATATTGGCATTTGGTGGACGTAATCTGGATTTATCTGTTTCCATTACTATACCTGATCCACTAAACGAGGAACGCATGACCGCGCCCGCAAGCCCGGCAATTGAAACGGCCCCCGCCAGAGTCGGCCACTTCGTTCCGCTTTGGGTGCTGGTTCTGACGCTGGTCGCGCTGCTGGCGCTCACCGCCGTCACGGTGGGCGTGACCATGGTGCCCTGGCTGGATCTCGGCCACGTGGGCAACCTGTGGATCGCCCTGCTGATCGCGACCATCAAGGCGATATTGGTCGGCCTTTTCTTCATGCACTTGCGCTACGAGAAGCCGTTCATTGCATTCATCCTGTTCGTAACGCTCTGCTTTGTCGGCTTGTTCATCGGACTGGTGCTGTTGGACTCCACCGCCTACCAGCCCAGTATCCAGCAATACCGCGAGGTCGACCCGGTGCGCTACGCGCCCGATCTGCTCAACCGCTAGGACGTGCAGAATGACCGCCAAGCATTCATCGCGAACCGGCACTGGTGATCTGCTCGCCGTCGGCTTCGGCACGACCGTGCTGATGTGGGCAATTGCGTACACCTCGCGCCTGCTGGAGCTGCACCTGCAAACGCCGGCCCTAGTGTTCGCAATCCTCTGCCTGGCCGCCGTGCTCTTGCTCGCGTGTCACGTTGGGGCGGGCGTCGTGGTCGGCCGCTACACGTCACGCGGCATCCCCGGCGGAGTCAAGGCCGGACTGCTGACCGGCGCAATCAACCTGCTCGCTGTGGCCAGCGCCTTCGGCGGCGACCAGCCGAACCACTTGCGGCCGTCGGCGCCGTTGTGGATCGGCGGCACGCTGGCGGCGGCCGTCGTCCTGACCGGGCTGGGAGCGGCCTGGGGCAGTTTCCGCCGGCGCCCGCTGCCCGAACCGCCCGACTGGCACGGCGGCCTGGCCGCGGTGGCCGCCTGCGCGACGTTCATGCTCCTGATGATCGGCGGACTGGTGACCGGTCTGGACGAGGGGCTGGCGGTCGTGGATTGGCCGAACACCGAAACGTACAACATGTTCCTGTACCCGCTGTCGCGCATGACCGGCGGCGTCTTCCTGGAACACGCCCATCGCCTGTTCGGCTCGCTGGTTGGGCTGACGACGCTCGTTCTCACGATTCACGTCTTCCGCACCGAGCCCCGCCGGGCCGTGCGAGCGCTGGCGCTGGTTACGCTAGTATGCGTCGCAATCCAGGGCACACTCGGCGGCCTGCGGGTCACCGGACGCTTCACCTTCAGTGCCGATCCGGCCGACACGCAGCCCAGCGTGGTCCTCGCGATCGTGCACGGCGTCTTTGGGCAGATGGTATTCGGCTTGCTTGTGGCCCTGGCGCTAGTGCGCTCGCGACGCTGGCAGCGCAGCACTCCCAGTTACGTGGCCGCCGGTGCGGGAGTGGACCGGCTGCTTGGCGTAGCACTGCTGATCGCGCTGCTCGCGCAACTCGGGTTCGGAGCGCTGGTGCGACATCTGACGTGGGCCCTTGCCAAGCTGCGCTACGAATTGGCCGCCGAACCGGCCGACATGGTCAGCGCCGGGCACTGGGCTCTTACGATCCACGTCACTTTGGCGGTGCTGGTAGCGCTGATTGCGGTCGCAGCCGGCGTGCGCGCCTGGGGGCTGTACGAGCGGGCCGCGGCCTTGCGTCGTAGCGGCCTCTGGCTGCTGGCGGCGGTGGGTTGCCAACTCACACTGGGCGTCCTGGCCCTGGTAGTTGCCGGAAACGACGCCCCCGACAATCCGCCCGGACTGATTGACGCCCTCATAACTACCGCCCACCAAGCCCTCGGCGCAGCGCTATTGGCCCTGGCGGTATTGCTGCTGCTCTGGACCTGGCGCCTACTGGCCACGCAGCCGACCGCGGAAGCCGCCGGCACATGCGCGATAGCGCCGGCGACAGCGCCGACGTGTGCACCATTGCTTGAAAGGGCAGCTACAAGCAGTGCCGGGCCGCGATAGGGTGATAAGGTGATAGAGTGATAGGGTGATAAAGGATGGCCTGCGCAGCCACTATCGCCGCGCAGTCGCGCTAGCGCCGGATGCCATGCCCAAGCCGCGCAGCGGCGCGGGCATGCCCTCGCTAACGGCTCCGCAACGCACTTGACGACGGCTCGCTCATGGATGC
>JAGPEO010000118.1 GCA_018056925.1 Phycisphaerae bacterium | reverse complement strand
CGCGGGCCGGTCTTGGAGCGTCTGGGTCGACGCCTGGCAATTGAAGAAGTACGTACGTTGCAGCAACTCGCGACGCGTAACTGGTCAGACCTGGACCCGAAGTGTCGCCAACTCCAGTTCCGCGGCGTGAAGGACGCAAATGCGGCCGCGACGCTCGAAAATGCGATAGCTGGCGTCATTGCGGGCAATGCGGTGCGTCAGCTCGAGGCCGCCACGCAAAGCCTGAATTGGCTTTGGACGCCGCTGGATACTTCAATCCTGGTGTATAGCCAGGCGGAAGATGTTTGGAACCGCCTCCAGCGCCGAATTTCGCTGAACTACCACGGACTGCGTTTGGATGACCTGCTGATCGATCTGGGCGAGCGCGTCGGCGTCACGATCATGTTTGAATCGGGCGTTTTAGAGCGCATCCAGGCCGATGACCGCGCCGTCGATCTCGTACACCAGAACACTACTGTTCTGCAAACACTGGAGCGCATCTGCGGCGCCACGCACACCTGCTTCGAAGTTCAGGACTACGGCGTACTGATCGCCATGCCGGCCGACACTGAGCGCCCGGGCCTGCGAACGCCGCCCGCGCCGCCCGCCGTCGAGTGCCGCGTGGTGGCGATTCTGCGCGTGCCGGTTGGGGATGACGGCACGACCGTGGATTTCCCCTTCTACGAGCACAATGTGCCGCCGGAATTTCGGCGTTTGCTGGAGCAGAAGCTACCGGTCGTCATTGACGAACTGCGCAAAGGGTCTTAACCGGCATCGCCCTGCTCACTTCATCATTCGCGCAAGACTGATGCAGCGCCGGCCGCTTTTGTCAGGCATATAGGCCGCGCAGGCGCATGCTGCTGGCGACGCGCGCGATGCCGACGCACAGGGCGGCGGTACGGGTCGAAGTCCGGTGCTCGCGGGCGAAGTCGCGCGCCCTGTGATAGCCCGCGCGGATCAAGTCCGAGAGGCGCGTGTCAATTTCCGCGGCGCTCCAGAAGAAGTTGATGCCGCCCTGCACCCACTCAAAGTACGACACGATCACACCACCCGCGTTGCAGATTGTGTCGGGGATCACGAAGACGCCGTTTTCCTCGAGGATCGGATCCGCTTCGGGCAGTGTGGGCGTGTTGGCGCCCTCTGCCAGGATGCGGCACTTGATGCGCGGGGCATTGGTGCGAGTTATGACGCCGCCGGTCGCGGCGGGAACGAGGATGTCGCAAGGAATGGTGGGCACGTCGACGGCGGGGACGCGCTCGGCGTCCGGGAAGTCCTGCAAGTCACCGTGCCGCCGTACGTGGGCCAGAAGTCGCTCTACGTCCAACCCCCGCTCGCAGACGTAGCCGCCGGTGATGTCCGCGACGGCCGTTAGGCGGACGTTGCGCCGCGCCAGCTCAGTCGCGGCGTGGACCCCGACGTTGCCAAAGCCGTGCAGAACCGCGGTGGCGCCGTCCAGCTTCAGACCGATCTCGCGCGCGGCTTCTTCGATGCAGTAGACCACGCCGCGGCCGGTGGCTTCCTTGCGGAGCACCGAACCGCCGACGTCGACGGGCTTTCCAGTGACGACGTGCGGAGTGAACTTGCCGACGTGCTGGGAATAAGTGTCCATGATCCAGGCCATGGTGAGCTCGTCCGTGCCCATATCGGGAGCCGGGATGTCGAATTCCGGGCCTATGAACGGGGCGATTTCCGCGGTGTACCGGCGTGTTAGCTGCTGGCGCTCGTTTTCGGAGAGTTGGCGAGGGTCAACCCGCACGGCGCCCTTGGCGCCGCCCAGAGGCAGGTTCATGAGGCCGTTCTTCCAGGTCATTTGCGTGGCCAGAGCGGTGACCTCGCCCACGTCGACGTCGGGGTGATAGCGAATTCCGCCCTTGTACGGTCCCAAAGCATGATTGTGCTGGACGCGGAAGCCCGTGAAGACGCGGATGCGGCCATCGTCCATCTGGACCGGCACCGAAACCATGATGACCTTGTCGGGTCGCGCGAGGCGAACGGCGAGGTTGTGCTCCAGCTCAAGCACCTTGGCGGCCTGCATGAAGTTGTGCATAACGGCTTGAAGCGCGGGAGATTCGCCGAAGATCATGTCGATGGACGCGACGGGGGTGGCCTCTTTCATAGTCTGAGCTCGCGAGATAACCGACGCCTGAGGCGCGTTCACGCAGATAGCGCCTGAACGGAGTGTATGCGGCCTTACGCGCGGCCGGCGGGCGGTCAGAGCAGAAGAGCCGGGGCGTGTCGCCAGGAGCAGAGCAGAGCCGGGGCGTCGCCCCGGAATGCCGCCTAGCACGCCGCTGGGGTCTTGGCTGCCTTTCCGTTATAATGCCCGCCCAGTCCCCGCCGTCGGGGCCAGAGCCGAGCACAGCGCCGCCGGGCGGCGGCGCGAACGGAGGAAGTTGGAGTTGATGACGACGCGCGCAACCGCCTTGCCGCTGCTGGCGGCTCTTATCGCGTTGGTATCGAGCGCAGGCTGCTCGCACATTATCAAGCCCGCTTACTACGAGCTGCGCGGCGCCAAGGGCACCATTTATTGGGTCGAGGAACCGCCCGTCAGTTCGCTCGATGAGTTCCGCTCCGTTTATTTTGAGCCGCTCTCGACTACGCTGGGCGCCAGGCTATGTCCGCCGGAACTCCTGGAAGAATACAACCGGACCGCGCGCGTCTATGAGGCGAAGCTCGAGAACTACCCGGGCGGCAGCCCTACGCTGAGTGTGGGCGGCGACGTGGTTTACTTCCAAAATAAAGGACTCCTCAGCGCGGCCTTATTGCTGATGCGCTTCAAGCTGACCGCGGACGGCCGCCAAGTCGGCGACGGGGTGCTACGCGTCGAAAGCAAGTCCTTCCGCGAAGGCGACATCGGGGACCTGGCCGAAACCGCCGTCGAGACCCTGTCCAAGTACCTCGATGAAGAGAAAATGCCGCGCGACGACGATCCTGAGCGCAGGCGGGCGCGCCGTCCGTTCGGCTGGTTTAACAAATTGACGCGAGCGCCTGGTTGAGATCGCCAAGCGGGCACGGAGCCCGGACTCCAGCTATCCATTAGCCATTTGGTATCCATTTAGTGGGCTACCCAGCCCGACCTTGCGGCTGGTCAAAAAATGTCGCAAGTCGATGTACCGCAACAATTTAGGAGGCCCAAGCGTGGGCACGGGCGCGATTCGAGAGTAATCAGCACACGAATACCGGACGTTGCCCGAACTGCCCGGCCCAGGCCGATGCCCGCATCGAAAAAACATTGATCCGAGCATGCCATTCGCTATGATTGGTTCGGGTTGAATCGCTGATGCGAACGGGCCAGAAGTGATGCCACGCGCCTTTCAGATCAGCCGGCACGCCGCCGCGACATTAGCGGTTATGGTTCTGGCCCTGCCCTCACTGTTCCCCCAACCCTGCCATTGCCCTTGCTGTGAGACCAGGGCTCCTGACGCCAAGGTCACTGCCTCCGCGTCTGATAAGACAAGTTGCGGCCAAACCAAGTGCCCGCATTGCGATCGCGAGGCACCCGGCAAGGCCGGCCAATCGCAAAGCCAGGGCTGCTGCAAGAACTGCACCGCTGGGTGCAGCTTGGACAAGCCCACCTACCAGCTTTCGACTGATTCGATGTCGGAACTCTGGTCGTTAGCGCCCGTCGGCCTGGTCGCCCCTCAAACGCTGGACGAGCCAGCCAGTCCCTATCTTCCAGGCCTGCTCCGCCCACCGCGCATCTGATACTTCGCTCACACTCTTCCAACGTACGAGCCGTGCTGAACTGCGACGCGCTGCCTGAGTCGAATCGACTTCGCGTGCGCCACGTTCAGCAGAAAAAAGAGACATCAGGAGCCAAGTATCATGACACAAGCGCTTTCAGATCTATCCGTCCTGGCGGGCCGCCCTGCGGACCGTGAGCCCGCCGGCGAGGACCCCGAGGCCCCTCGGAGCGGGGCCGGCGTACCCGTACCTAAGGCGCGTTGGAAAACGCGCGTTCTGCTACCGGGGGCAATTCTCTGCATAACCGCCGCCACGTTGCTGATGACCGCATGGCGCGCGCTCTGGCCCGCTACGCCCGTGCGCGTGGCGCCGGTCGTACTTAAGACCGGCGTGCAGCCCGCCGGCAAAGTCATAGTCCAGGCCCCCGGGTGGGTTGAGGCCGACCCGTTCCCCACGGCAGTTACCGCGCTGGCCGACGGCGTCGTCGCCGAGGTGCTCGTGCTCGAAGGCCAGCGGGTCGAGCCCAATCAGGTCGTAGCGCGCTTGATCGCCGACGAAGCCAGGCTCGCCCTGGCCAAAGCCGAAAGCGCGCTGCACGCCGCCGCGGCCGACGTCGCCGCTGCGCAGGCCGAGCTCAAAGCCGCGCAGCGCGAATGGGACAACCCAATCGAGCTGACGCGCAAACTGGCCACTTCACAGGCGGAACTGGCCCAGCGCCAGGCGGAGCTGGCGCGCTGGCCGGCCGAACTCGAGGCGGCAACCGCGCTGGCCGAGTACAAGCAAGCTGAGTATCTGCGCGTCAAACCGCTGCACGGCTCGGGCAGCGTCAGCAACATCGAGGTGATCCGCGCCGAAAAAGAGTATGAGAACCAAAAGGCGCTGGCGCAGGCCGTGCGCGACATGAAGCCGATTCTCGAAGCGCAGATCGCCCACCTGGAGGCCGAGGTCACGGCGGCCCGCGAAAACCTGCGGCTGCGCATCGGCGAGACGCGCCGGCTGGAAGCCGCGCAGGCCAACCTCGAGCGCATGCAAGCTGCCCGGCTGGTGGCGGAGGCGGCCCGCGACGAGGCCGCCCTGCGGCTGGAACGCATGGAAGTGCGCGCTCCGGTGGGCGGAATCGTGATGAACCGCCTGGTCGAGCCGGGCTCCAAACTGATGCTCGGCGGCACGGAGATGGACTCAGCGCTCGTCATGCGCCTGTACGACCCCCAGAAGCTGCAGGTGCGAGTCGACGTGCCGTTGACTGACGCCGGGCGCGTTGGTGTCGGCCAACGGGCCGAGGTCGTCGTGGACGTCCTGCCCGATCGCGTTTTCCAGGGTCGCATCACACGCATCGTCAACGAGGCCGACATTCAAAAGAACACGTTGCAGGTGAAGGTAGCGATCGCCGACCCCGCGCCTGAGATAAAACCCGAAATGCTGGCGCGGGCGCGGTTCTTTTCCGATCCGGAAACTGCATCGGATACGCCGGGCCAGCGGCTGTTTGTGCCGCAATCCGCGATCGTCCGGCACGCCGGCGGGCACACGATGGTTTGGGTCGCCGATCAGGCCCGCAATATGGCGCTGCCGCGCACCGTGACCGTCGCGTCCACCACGGCCGACGGCTGGGTTGAAATCGAGAGCGGCGTGCAACCTGGCGATCGCGTGATCGTCGACCCGCCGCAAGACCTCGACGACGGCGCTCGCATTCGCATCGCGGGGGAAATCGGCGGGGATTCATTTTCACCCACGAAAGGAATCGGACATGGCGCTCATTGAATGCCGCAGCCTGACACGCTCTTACCGCAAGGGCGATATCGTGATAACGCCGCTGGATGGCCTGAACCTGGACGTCGAAGAAGGCGACTTCCTGGCCCTGATGGGACCATCCGGCAGCGGCAAGACAACGCTTTTAAACCTCATCGCCGGAATCGACCGCCCCACCAGCGGCGAACTATACGTCGACGGCACGGACATCTCGCAACTGTCGCGCGCTCAGCTCGCCAGTTGGCGCAGCAAATACATCGGCTACATCTTCCAACTCTACAACCTCGTGCCGACATTGACCGCGTACGAGAACATCGAACTGCCGCTGCTGCTGCATAAGCTGTCACGCCGGCAACGGCACGCCAAGGTCGCTCTGGCACTCGAGTTGGTCAACTTGGCCGATCGGCACGACCACTTCCCGCGTCAGCTCTCCGGCGGCCAGGAACAACGCGTCGCCATTGCCCGCGCCATCGTGACGAACCCCAAGATCATCGTGGCCGATGAGCCCACCGGCGATCTCGATTCACACGCCGCCGCCGCCATTATGGACCTCCTGGTCCGGCTCAATCGCGAGTTGGGCAAGACGTTGCTCATGGTGACGCACGACGCCCGCTGCGCGGCCTACGCTCGTCACACGCTGCACCTGGAGAAAGGCGCGCTAGTCGAGGCGCCCGGCGCGACCGTCGCCGCCTGAGGAGAACAACTTATGTTGGCCCCCAAGTTCATGCCCTTTGTCCTGAAGCAGGTCGTGCGCCACCGCGTGCGCAGCCTGCTGACCATGTGCGGCGTCGCGGTCGCGATGTTCCTGTTTACCGCAGTGCAGTCGATGCAGGCCGGCGTCGAAGCCGCAACGACCGCCAACGCCACCGACAACACCTTGGTCGTTTATCGCAAGGATCGCTACTGCCCCTTTGCCAGCCGGCTGCCGCAATCGTACTTCGAGCAGATCAAGCGGCTGCCGGGCGTTGAAAGCGTCGTCCCCATCAAAATCGTCGTGAACAACTGCCGCACCAGCCTCGACGTCGTTACGTTCCGCGGCGTGCCCGAGGAGCCGTTCATCGACAGTTACGCACCGAGGCTGCGGCTGCTTTCCGGCTCGCTGGACGACTGGAAGCGGCGCAGCGACGCCGTGCTCCTGGGTGAGACGCTGGCCCGCCGCCGCGGCCTGAACGTCGGCGACCGCTTCGAAGCAGCCGGAATCACCGTGTATGTGGCGGGCGTTGTGCAGTCCGATGAGCCGCAGGACGAGAACGTCGGCTATACGCATCTCGATTTCCTGCAGTTCGCCACGGGCAGCCGCGCCGGCGGCATCGTCACGCAATTCAACGTCCGGGTGAGCGACCCCAGCCAGCTCGAGCCGGTGGCGGCCGCGATTGATGAGCTGTTCGCCGCCGACCAGGAACCGACCAGGACGAGTCCGGAGAAGGCGTTCGTGGCCCGCGCGGCTGCGGATGTGATCGAAATCGCGGGCTTTATGAAGTGGCTGGGGCTGGGCTGTCTGCTGGCCGTACTGGCCCTGGTCGCCAACGCCATCGTGCTCTCGGTTCAAGATCGGGTCCGCGAGCACGCGGTGCTCCAAACGCTCGGCTTTCGCGGCAATCTGATTGCGCGCCTGATCATCGGGGAGGGTCTGGTCATCAGCGCGCTGGGCGGGCTGGTCGGCTGCGCGCTGGCCGCCTTAATTCTCAGTCGCGGCGGCTTCGCGCTATCGGTGGATGCGCTCAGCATTCCCATCAAGAGCGGATTGCCCGTCTTTCTCTGGGGCATGCTGATCGCGTGCACGCTGGGCATACTGGCCGGTCTGGTGCCGGCGTGGCAGGCTTCGCGCCGGGAGATCGTAACGTGCTTCCGAGCGGTGTAGTGACGCCCGCGGGCTGCGCCCTGCCGAGCCGAGCCGCGGCTCGCCGGGAAGCTCGCCTTCAAGGAGAATCGAGTGAAACTGCTACCCTTTGAATACGCCGTGCGGAACCTGGGCCGCTCGCCCCTGCGGCTGGCAGCCAGCCTGATCGGCGCCGCGCTGGTCGTGGCTCTCGTGCTCGCGGCCGGCAGCTTTGTGCGCGGCATGGAGCGCACCATGTCGGTCAGCGGAAGCTCCAAGAACGTGATACTGCTGGGCGCCGGCAGCGAGGAAAGCATCGAACGCAGCCAAATCGGCCTGAATGTAGCCGGCCTGGTCACGGGCAGCGTGCCCGGCATCCGCACGAACCTGGGCGTGCCCTACGTTTCGCCCGAGGTGCACATGGCGTTACTCGTGCGCACCGGGCGCGAGGCGGAACAGGAGCTGAATGCCGTCTTGCGTGGAATAACCAATACCGCATACCTCGTGCACCCGCAGGTGCGCGTGGTCGAAGGCCGCCCTCCGCTACCCGGCGAGTACGAATTGATGGTCGGCAGCCTCGCGGCTACACGCATGGGTGTTCCATCCGAAGCCCTCGCAGTCGGCCGTTCGCTCTGGTTTGATAATCACGCCTGGACGATAACGGGGCGGTTTGAAGCGCCGCACACCGTGATGGACGCCGAAATTTGGGTCCCGCTGACGGATCTGCAGGTTGCGACCCGCCGCGAGTCCACCATCTCCTGTGTCATCCTGACGCTCGACGACGCCGAATACGAGGATGTGGCCGCCTTCGCCGCTCAGCGCCTGGACCTCGAAATCCGTGCCGTGCGGGAATCGGACTACTACGCCAGCCTGCTGAAGTTCTACCGCCCGGTGCGCGGCCTGGTCTGGGCCACCGCGATTCTCATCGCTCTGGGAGGCCTGTTCGGCGGACTGAACACCATGTACGCCGCCTTCGCCAGCCGCGTGCGCGAACTGGGCGCGCTGCAGACGCTCGGGTTCTCGCGGACCGCGATCGGCGTCAGCTTCCTTCAGGAATCTCTGTTGGCCAGTTCGGCCGGCAGCCTGGCGGCGGCCCTGATTTGTGTGCCGCTTTTGAACCGCGTCGCCGTCAAATTTTCGATGGGGGCGTTCGCACTGGTTCTTGACGCGCCCGTACTGATCGGCGGACTGGCTGCCGGCGCGGCGCTGGGAATTATTGGAATTATCCCGCCATTGTGGCGGTGTTTGCGACTGCCGATTGTGGAGTCGCTGCGCACTGCATAGAGAAAGGAAAACGAGATGCGAACACTGATAACCTCCACCCTGTTGCTGAACCTGGCGATTCTGGCGGGCTGCGATCAATCTGCACAATCGCCCCCCCCTGCCAAGCCCGCCGCATCGGCCGCGTCCACCCCCGCCGCACCCGATTCGGCTCTGCCGCCCGGCTTGTGGCTCTCGGCCGCCCCGGCGGGTGCCAAACCGGTCGGCGAAATCAAAAAGAACGCCGCCGCCGGCCAGGACGTAGTGCTCTTCGGGCGCATTGGCGGCAGCCGGGACCCATTTGTCAGCGGCCGCGCGATGTTCACGTTGGTGGATCGCAGCGTGCCATCGTGCACTGACCGGCATGGCGACGGCTGCCCGACGCCCTGGGACTATTGCTGCGAGCCGCGCGAGAACCTGCTGGCCAACACCGTCACAATCCAGGTCCTCGGGGCCGATGGCAAGCCGGCCCGAGTTGCTCTCGCGGACTCATACAACCTCAAGCCGCTGGCCGAAGTCACGGTGACGGGCAAGGTTTCCAGCGCCGGTGCAAACGTGCTAATTGACGCTCACGGGATTTTCGTGAAGAAGTAACCCCCGCCGCGGTCTAGAACTTGTTGAACACACGCGCTGCACTGCCATAAAGGGCGCTGCGCCCCGCACCCAGGCAGTGCAGCAGGGCCCGACCCGGGGGACCAAAAACGCCTCCCGGGCCGGGCCGCACGACACCACGTCGAGTCGGGTATTGTTTAGCCGCCGACCAAGACCTGCACGAACGGGTCTATGTCGAAGGCGTTGACCAGGCCATCCAAGTTGATGTCGGCCGACATAACCGAACAATCCGGATAAGTCGCGGCGTAGTCCTCAGGGTTTGTGAGGGCCAGCACGAACGGATCAATGTCGAACGCATTCAGCATGCCGTCGCAGTTGGTGTCGGCCACGCGCACCAAGTCCGCCATGTACAGGCCGTCCGCCCCCATGTACGTGACCTGGCAGTTGTGAAAGCTTGCATACTTGGCGTTAGTGGTCGTCAGTTGGTGGGTTTCTTCACCGTCCCACACGAACAGCCGCCCCCCCGCGAAAGGTCCCTTGGGGTAGCGCGACCAAACCACGCTGCCGTTCCAGACCGAGGGGAAGTCGTCCTGTATGGGTTCAGCGTCATCATTGGTGATGCGCGTGAGCACGCCGTCCTTCCAGAACATGAGCTCCGCGTTCGTGAAATCCGGGCCGGCGCCCTCCGCCAGCCACGCGACCGCCCCGTCCCATAACGAAATCATGGCCGAATAGCGCGCTCCGGCCCCGAGTACCCGCGTCGTTTCACCGTCGAAGTAAACGACCTCGTAGGTGTACGGGTCTTGATAGGCGAAAGTCGGCACACCCTCCGGGGTTATGTACAGTTGCGGGTTTCGGCCGGCGATGCCCAACGGAGTCGATTCCCCCGTCTCAGCCGAAAAGTAGTACAGCCAGGTGTGATCCTGGCTCCAAATCACGTCGCCGTTGCTGCCCACGTCCGCGGCGCAGTCATTGTTGGGGGAGCTGGAGATGTTCAGCAGAGTCTCGCCGTCCCAGCGGTAGATTTCATTGTTCGAGTCGGTCGGCATCACGACTCTGAATGCAATGATGCCGTTTGCGTTGGACGGTTCGTAGCAGTTCTCCGCGCCGCTGTAAGGCTGATAAATGCTGTCTCCATCGAAGTAGTTAATAGGGCCCGTCGGGCCTGTCAGGAAGCAGACCGTGCCGTCCCATAAACTAGAGCGCGTCCCGTTCGAATCCAAGAGTTGAACGCTGCTTAGCGACCACTCCCCTGCGACAGCCATAGCTGCCAGCAATACGGTGCAAACCCCTGCCACAGCGCGCATGTCCCTACCTCCTCAAAACAAAGAGACCACTCACCTCCCGGTTACCTGCGCACCGGAGCTCCTCTCACCTCCTGGACTCCGTCAGATAACCACAA
>JAGPEO010000117.1 GCA_018056925.1 Phycisphaerae bacterium | reverse complement strand
TCCTCCGCCTTCATTTCAACGTCTTGCTTGCTCGTTTCTTCCGCCATGTTCGCTCTCCCGTTCGACCTATGAAGGCCGCCGGCCAATTGGTCGCGCCCCTGAGTATTGAAGCCGGGCATGACGAGCCCCTGAAATCCGCCTGACGGTGCGCTAAAACCCCCCAAAAAACGCGAGCTGCTGCTGGGTGATTACACTCCCGGAGCAACTTGATCCGCCGGAGCCGCGGGAAGTGTTTCCTGTCTGCGATGCCGCAGGTGTCGCGATCCTCGTACAGTCAACGGAAGGTCCGCTTTCCCACCTCCCCACATTCCCACGTTCCCACGGAACTACCAGTCGCGGTCCACCGGCTTATGTCGCGCCCGTTCACGCTGTCGCAGCAATTCCCGCCGCGCTTTCTCGGCATCGCGAATTTTCTGCAGCAGGCGCTCGGCCTCCTGCCGCGACATTTTCACGCCCGGTGGCGGCTGGTCCGCCGCAGGCTCCTCTTGCTGCTCAGCCTGCTGCTCCTGCAAGTCTTCGGACTGCGGTTCCTCAGGTTGCGTGGCCGGCTGCGATGCGGGCTGGCTTTCGGGCTGCGGCTCCTGTTCCCCCTCCTCTGACGGTTGCGACGTGGGCTGAGAGGACGGCGATTGATCCTCGTTTTCGTTTGCCTGGCTGTCTTGTTCAGAGCCTTGTTGCTGCTGTTCCTGCCCTTCCTGCTGGTCCTGCCCTTCCTGCTGTTCGGAGGGCTGCGAGGAGGGTTGGCTGTCCGGCTGCGAGGACGGCTGGCTGGACGGCTGCGAAGAAGGCTGGCTGGATGGCTGCGACTGCGGCTGCTGCTCTTCAAGCTGCTTCTTAAGTCGGTAAACCAGCTCCAGATTCGCCCGTGCATCAGCGAGCCCGGGATCCAAGCGGATTGCGTCTCGGTACTGACTTATTACTCGCTCCAGCAACTCCTGCATTCCCGTGCCGCCCGCCCCTTCTTGCTGCACGAGGTCCGCCAAGTCGCAGTTCCCCAGGTTATAGCGCGTGCGCGCCTCGAATTTGGCATCGCCCAGCGGGATTGCTCGCGTCCACAGCTCCCGGGCCTCGGCCAGGTTGCCCAGCTTGAAATGCGCCGCCGCTCGATTGTGCAGCAGTTCCGCCGCGTTCCCTCCATCCGCCTCCTCGTTCGCCTGCTCATAAGCTTGCAGAGCCTCGGCGAATCGCCCGGCTGCATAGTGCTCGTTGCCTTGCTTTATCAGCTCCGCGGAGTCGCCCGCCCAGGCCGGCGATGCAAATACCAGAACTACGCCGGCGAGCACTGTTCTCCAATGAGCTAAAAAGCTTGAAGGACGTGTCCTGGGCTTCATCCGGCCCTCCGCTTCTGTCCCAGTGCAATCGCGCGCATCGCCGCCGGTGGCGCTTCGCGCACCAGCGACTCGATTACCAGTAGCAACAGCGCCGCCACTGCGAACGGGTGATAGCGTGAAGGCCGCGGAACGCGCTCGCTTTCAAGCTTTTGTTGCGCCTCAATCTTCGGCACCACTACCCGGCGGTAGATATCACCCAAGTCGAAGTTCCGCGTGCCCACCGGCACGAACGCGTTCAAATCCGAAACCGCCGCGATCTTCCGCAAATCGTCGAAATTCGCCCGGCTCCACACCGTTTGGCCGTCGTACTCGAGATACGTCTCACCCGCCCCCGCCTTGGCAACCGGTATCCGCGCTCCTTCCCGTTCGTCACCCAAGGCTACCGCCACGATGGGAATACGATGATCTTCCCAAAGTGCGGCCGCCGCCCCCACCGGATAGCTCTCGTGGTCCTCACCGTCAGTTATCAGGAAAACCACCTTGTTCGTGCTGAGCTGACCGGGGAAACACTCGCCCGCCTTGCGAATGGCGTCGCCGATCAGCGTTCCGCCCCGAGGCGAGCTTTCAGTGGAAACGTCGCTCAACGCCAGGCGGAAAAAGCCATAGTCGTTCGTCAAAGGACAGGCCAGTGTGGGTACGCCCGCAAACGTGATCAAGCCAATGCGATCGCCGCCCAGGGCCGGCAGCAAATCGTCCCGAATCGACAGCAGCGCCCGTTCCAGCCGGTTGGGTGCGATGTCGCGCGCCAACATCGAACGCGACACGTCCAGAAGCACCAGCACGTCCACGTTGCGACGCACCACCTGCTGCTCCTGCTCGCCCCAACGCGGATTGATAATGGCCGCCACCAACGCCACCAGGCACGCCACTATCAGCCCCAGCCGCAACAGCCGGCGGCCCCACCCGAGCGGCGGCGCCAAACGTGGCAGCAAGCCGGGGGCTGCGAATCGCCGCAACGCGCGCTGCCGCTGCCAGATGCCATATACCCCAATAAGGGCCGTGCCGAGCACCACCCACAGCAGCCACAACCAACGCTGGTCAAACTCGAGGTTGCTCATGGAATCTTCCTCAGCACCGTCGAGTCGAGCAGCACCTGCAGACAAATGCACGCGAACGCTGCCACAAGCCACGGGCGCGACAGTTCGCCCCAATGCACAAACCGCCGCTCCTCCGTCTTGGTCCGCTCCAGTCTGTCGATCTCCTCGTAAATCTTCAGCAGCGAGCCCCGGTCCCGAGCGTGGTACGCCCGCCCACCCGTCAATTCAGCCACGCGCTTCAGCGGCTCGTCATCCACCGGCATGCGGGAAAAGCCGCGCACGGCGCCGGTGCCCGCCAGTATCGTGTAAACCTTGATGCCGTAAGTTGCCGCCAGTTCCCCTGCTTGCTCGGGCGATAGATCCCCCGCGTTCTGCTCGCCATCGGTGAGCAGCACTATTACCCGGCTGGTGATCGTGTACTGCTGCCCGCTGCCGGACGTGCGCTTCAGGTCCTTCAACCGCGACACGCCCAAGGCCAGCGCGTCGCCGATCGCCGTCATGTCCTCTTCGCGACGCGTCACAATCTGCGTTTTGTCGAGCACCTCGATCAGCGAGCTATGGTCCAGCGTGAGCGGGCAGACGCTGTCCGGGTACTTCGCGAAACGAATCATTCCGATCAGATCATTCGGCCGCCCAGGAAGAGCGTCGCCATCGCCCAGCACGAACCGCCGGAACACGTCCTTGACCACGTCCAGCCGCGTCATGGGCTGGCCGCGCGGCGACAGGTCCGTGTCCCGCATGCTGCTCGAAGTATCGACGACCATCTGAATCGCGATCCCTTCGGCAAAGATCTGATTGGACTCGTCCGGCCGTTGCGGCCGCGCCACCGCGATGATCAGGCAGGCCAGAGCCGCGATTCGCAGTGCCGGCAGGATGCGCCGCAAACCTGCGGACCAGCGCGCTCCCGCGGCGCGCAGCGGCGTCAGGTCGGAGAACCGCAGCGCCGCCCGCCAGCTCGGCTGTTGCCACAGCCACCACAACAACGGTAACAACGCCAGCCCCAGCAACGCCCAAACCCAGGGAACGGGCCATTGCACCCACTGCGGCGTCAGCGGCAAGTGGTGGTGCGTCATGCCGCCTGCCCCTCCCCGCTCTGTTGTTGCATCCGGGCCAGTTGTGCCCGCTGCGCGGCCGCCGCCGTCTCATGCACGAATGCCCGCGCCGTCATGAGCGCCTGATCCGCATCCGTGCGGTTCGGCCGAAACGCGGCATATTTGACCAGGTCGCACGCTTCAAGAAACGTTCGCAAACGATAGGCGTCATACGGCAGGGCGCTGGGCTTGTGAGCCAGCGCGTTGAGAAACTCTTCCGTCGTCATCTCCGGCGCCGCGAGCGAAAACTTCCGCTCGATGTACGCCCGCACGATTTCCGTCAGTTCGTAGTAGTAGTCGCGTGCCCGGCCAATCTCAATCCAATCTCTGCGCCCCAGTTGCTCCAAGGCCTGCAGCGCCACCAATTCCGGCGCGACCGGCGGGACGTTGCGCTGCCGCCGCCGAAACCATATCCACGCCAAGACCGCCGCCGTGGCAAGCGCGGCGATACTGGCCGCCAGCAACAGCCCCTTCGCAATCAGCCGTTTGAGCGATGGCTTGGGCGACAGCGTGCCGGTGATGTCACGCGGGTTCATCAACGAGTCTTGCGTCGTCAGCGCCGACCGGACCTCAACCTTCAGCGGGTCCGTCTGCAACTCGTTCTGGAATCGCACTGGCTCGCCCGCCTGCTCCGGCTTACGGCCGTATTTGGCGATCAGCTCCGGAATCTCAAGCGTGCCGGACGCCAGGCTCTCAACGCGAAAGACTCGTCGCCATTCCAGCCCGCCCTCCGGCGCCGGCCGCGGATCCGGCGTTTCTTCACCGCGAATCTGCAAGTCGGGCAGCGCCTGGGCGGCCGGAAATTCGACCACGTAATCCTCCGGCGCGCGAACTTCCAGCACGATCTCGAACGGATCGCCCAGCCAGACCGCTTTCGGCCGCACCGTCACCTCAAACTTCACCGGCCCGCGTTCCTTCGACTCGCGTACTTCATCCGATTCGGGCGCCGGCCCGCGATCGCACCCGCCCAGCACAGCCGCCAGGAACACGGCTGAAACCCAGCACGCCCTGAGCCTTATCGCACGTGAGGCCGGATGGCGTCCGGTCTGCCAGCCGTGCATGATCGCCCGAAGACTCCGCCTCATCGCCGCCGCCCCCGCCGATGGAAGAACCGCCGCAACGGCTCGACGAACGATTCGCCCGTCGCGACCTCAATCGCATCCAAGCGCATTCGCCGCAGCTCCGTTATCAGCGCCGCATGCCGCTCGTCGGCCAGCCGCGCGAACCGCTCTCGAAAAGCACGCGAACTGGTGTCCACGAGCATCTGCGCCCCGGTTTCCGGATCCAGTACCTCGACGTACCGCACCGGCGGCAGCCGGCGCTCCCGCTCGTCGCGCACGATGACCGGTATCACGTCATGGCGGTGCCGCACAATCTGCAGCGGCCCCGTGAAGCTCGGCGTCTGAAAATCGCTGATCAGGAAAACCACGGCCCGCCGCGCCAGCACCCGGCTGATGGATTCCAGCGCCACCCCCACATCCGTCTTCCGCCCCGCCGGCTCATGGTACAACAGCTCACGCACCACGCGCAGCACGTGCCGCATCCCCTTGCGCGGCGCGACAAACCGCTCAATCCGATCCGTAAATAGGATCAACCCCACCTTGTCATTGTTCTGAATGGCCGAGAACGCCAGCGTCGCCCCCAATTCGGCCACCAATTCGCTCTTGAGCTGCTCGCGCGTCCCGAACTGTTGCGATGCACTCACGTCCACCGCCAGCAGCACCGTCAGCTCACGTTCCTCCCGATAATTCTTCACGAACGGCCGCCCCGACCGCGCCGTCACGTTCCAATCAATCGTGCGCACGTCGTCCCCCGGCTGGTACTCGCGCACCTCCTCGAACTCCATCCCGCGCCCTTTGAACGCGGAATGGTACTGCCCCGCGAACACGTCGTTGACCATCGCCGACGTGACAATCTGGATGCGACGGACCTTCTTCAGTATCTCAGTCGGGATCATCGTTTGCCGCCGGCCGTTATCTGCTCGGCCTATTCCCAGTCCGCGACCGGCCTAAGTCCGGACAGCCCTCGCCTGGAGGGTTTCATTTTATAGACGCCCACCGCCCTGAAAAGCCGTCGAGAAATGCTCCGACTTTCGATGGATGCGTTTTGCCAGGCGTCCCGGCCTATTTCCCGGCCGCCTCCAGCCGCGCCCGGATCGCCGGCTGGTCGGGATCGATCGCCAACGATTTCTGCCACCACTGCCGGGCCTCGTTCAGCGCCGCCTCGTCCGAATCGAAGCTGCTTGCCCGCCAGAGCGCTTCCGCCAAGCGGTTCATGGCACGCACGTTTCGCGGATTGCGCGCCAAGACCTTGCGCGCGAGCTCTGTTGCTTCGGCATGCCGGCCCAGCTCTAAATAAGCTTGCGAAAGCGCCAGCGCCGTGTCCTCCTGGGCCGGATCGAGTTCACAGCTCTTTTCCAAGTCGGCCGCCGCATGCGCCCAATCACGCCAGGCAACGTAGACCTGCCCGCGATTCGAATACGCGCCCGCGTCCTCGGGCGAAAGCTCGATCACTTGCGTCCACCCCTGGCGCGCAGCTTCCAGATGGCCATTCGTCTGATGCGCCGCCGCCAGCAACGACCACGCCGCCAGGTTGTCCGGCTCCCGGTCCACCACCTGCCGCAACGGGGCAATGGCTTGGGCCCAGTATCCCTCCCGCGTCAACTGGCGGGCGTATTCCATCTTCAACTCTAGGTTATCCGGTTCGGCCTCGACCAGCCTTTTCAGGCTCCGCTCGGCCTCCTGCCACCGGCCCAAAGCGCGCAGCGCCGCCAGCTCGTCGCGCAACGCGCCGGGATGATAGGGATCGTTCGCCAGCGTCTCGCGCGCCCGCGCCAGACGTTGCAGCAGTGCCGGCAAATCACCCTCCGGCGCCCAATGCACGCGGGGCGTCGGATCAGGCGTGCTCGCGGGCTCCGGGGTTTCTGACGCGGCCACCAGCGCCGCACTGGTTTCCGCCGGGACCTCTGCCGCGAGCGCCGCTACGACAGGCGCCGTGGCAGCCGTGTCATGCGGTTCCGTCTGCGGTTCAGCCGTCTCATCCGGCTCTGCGATCGCGCCGGGCGTTCCGTCCTCTTCTGCGGCCGAGACGTTTGTGCTTGCCTCTGTCACGTGGCCGACTTCAGCATGGACCGCCACCGGCGCAGCTTGCCCCTGCCACCATACCCGCACCACGCGCACGGCGACGATTGCCACCCCGACCGCACACACCAACACGAACGCCGCAGTCAGCTTCATGCCGCAATCTCATCCCCAGCAGGCGTCTTCGAAACAACCGTCACCGCCATTCCCACTGTCGAAAACCGCACACGGCAAAAACCAGCCCGATCAGCATCCAAAAGAGCGCCTCTGCGTTATTCCCGCCGACAAACAGATTGGAGTCGACCATGCTCAGCTACTCCGCCGGGCAGGATCTCGGCGCACCCAAATGCTCATTTCATTTGCTTTCGGCATTCGTCATTTCCCCGCGAACGCCGTTTCCACGCGTCCGCACACATAGTGATACGCGATCTGATGGCATTCCTGGATGCGGTCACTGGACTTATGCGGCACAACCAGCTTGTGCGCGCAGCATTCCGCTAGCCGATGCCCACCCGCGCCGGTGAAGGCGATCGTGACTGCCCCGCGCGCCGCCGCGGCACGCACCGCTTCCAGCACGTTCGGCGAGTTACCGCTCGTGCTCAGCGCCCAAACTACATCGCCCGCCTGAACCAAGCCTTCAACCTGGCGGACGAAAACGCGCCCGTACCCCAGATCATTACTGATGGCCGTCAGCACCGAGCTGTCCGTCGTGAGCGCCATGGCCGGAAGCGCCGCGCGATCCGTACGGAACCGCCCCAACAGCTCGGCCGCAATGTGCTGCGCATCCGCCGCGCTGCCGCCGTTGCCGAGCACGTAAACGCGCTTGCCGTTGCGAATCGCGGCGATGATGGCATCCGCGATGCCGTCCAGCACTGCCGCCTGGTCGCGCATGGCCGCGGCGGCAGTCAGGTGATCCTGGAGGGTCGATTCCCATTCGATGGACATCACTCTCTCCTCGCACGCGCACATCAGCCCTGCGCCGAATGGCGGGTCTTCATCGCGTGTGCCACTGCTTGAAAGCGCAGTTCAAGCAGTGCCGCGCCGGGCAGTTGGCCGCCGGCGCCTGCGAGACGCCCAGTGTTAAGCCAACCGATCGGCAGAATCCGGAGCGTCGCGTTAAGCCGAATTGTACGTCAACGCGCCTGATTCGACAGCGCGCCGGCAAAGACCGGCAACCGCAGTGAGTAGCAGAGCCGGCTCGTGTCGAGCCGGAATTTGACCAGTGCGCCCCCAATCGCTCAGGTCACATGCCCAGCACGGATCGGATTGTTCTCGCTTGCGCTTCTGGTTCGGATCACCGACGCGCGCTTTCACGGCCCGCCGGGCGCGTCCTGAGTCGCTGGCCCTTGTCCCCGCTGCTCGCCCGACCGCTGCTGCGGCGAGCGCCACCGCTCCCATTTCAGCTTGTTGGCCGCGATTTGTTCGTCAACCTGCTTCAGCATCGCTTCCGGATTGCGCTTGAACCCCTCGCGACAGCCGGGGCAGCAGAAATACAACGTCCGTCCGTTGTACTCCAGGCTCACATCCGGCCGGATGTCGCCGTAGCCGCACGGGCAGACGGTCTGGAACGTGTACGACTCCTCAAGTTTGGCGGCGTAGCGCTGCGGGTCCTTCTCCCAGGTCGCCTTCGCCTCCGCGGAAGCGAAGTAAATGCGCACGCCGTTCCACAGCGTCGAAACCTCGGGGTCCACCGGCTTGCCGGTCACCGGGCAAAGCACCTGCACGCGCGGCGGGCGCATTAAATCCCACTGCTTCCGCACCGCCTCCGCGTACTGCCCGGGGTCGTCCAAAAACTTCTCCCGCGCGGTCGCGTCGGCGAAATAAACCCGCCTGCCCTCAAATTCAATCGAGACGTTGAGGTCGATGGGCCGCCCCGTCACGGGGCACTGGATCGGCTCGACCGCCGCCGCCACAGCCGCCGCGGCCGCCGCAGCCTGCTCGGCCCGGCGGTGCTCTTTGGGCAAATCCGCCCGCTTGCTCTGCGCGAACGCCGCCGTCACGGCCGAAATGCTTAGAAAAACTAGCGCAAGGCGCATAATCAGGCCTCCGGTTGATTGTAACTCGGCCTGCCGCCGGCGAGGCGCTTACTTCGCCTTCTTGTTCTTGGGCAGGAACTTCTGGGCCGCCTCGCACAACTCCTTAACGTGTGCGACGCTCGCGTTAAACATCTCGCGCTCGCGCGGCTCGAGCTCGACCTCGATCACCTTCTCTACCCCGCCCGCTCCCAGAATGCACGGCACCCCCACAAAGTATCCGCCCACCTCGTACTCGTCCTTGCAGTACGCGGCGCACGGCAGGACGCGTTTCTTGTCGCGGATTATGGATTCGGCCATAGCGATGGTCGCCGCGGCCGGGGCGTAATACGCGCTGCCGGTCTTCAGCAGGTTCACGATTTCGGCCCCGCCGTTGCGGGTGCGCGTGACGATCTCGTCCAGCCGCCCCGGCGGAATGAGCTGCGTCACCGGGATTCCGCCGACCGACGTGTAGCGCGGCAGCGGAACCATGTCGTCGCCGTGCCCGCCCAGCAACATGGCCTGTACGTCCTCGACGCTGCATCCGATTTCAGCGGCGATGAACGCATGGTAACGCGCCGTGTCCAGCACGCCGGCCTGTCCCACGACGCGGTGCGGCGGGAAGCCGGAGATTTTGTGCGCGGTATACACCATCGCATCCAGCGGATTGGAGACGACGATCAGCACCGCGTTCGGGCTGTGCTTCACGGCCTGAGCGGTGACGTCCGCGACGATCTTGACGTTCGTTTCCAGCAACTGGTCGCGCGACATCCCCGGCTTGCGCGGCAGGCCGGACGTGATAATCACGATCTCGCTGTCGGCGCTCTCTTCGTAGCCGTTACTCCCGACCAGGCGCACGTCAGAATTAATAATCGGCGCCGCTTGGGCCAGATCGAGGGCCTTGCCTTGCGGCATGCCCTCGACAATGTCCACGAGCACGACATCAGCCAGCTCGGCCGCGGTAGCCCACATCGCGCAGGTTGCGCCCACGTTGCCGGCTCCGATAATCGTGATCTTCGCGCGTTTCATTTCACGGCTCCATGAATGGTTGCTTCCCTTGCACCGCGTCCAGTGGGATTTTATCGTCCTGCTGGCCGTCGGGCCAACAGCAGGCGCAATGGAGGGCTAGTGCAAATTGTGCTTACAGGAGGCCGGTGTGTGGCGCGGTCGGGGGTGGAAGCGCCCAGGGCGCAAAGCTCGCGCGGAGTGTGAAACGCGGTACTGCGCGCTGCGCGAAAGCGAGGTTCTTAGCGGCATTTCGGGGCGGCACGCCCCGGCTCTGCTCTCCTCGGCGTCCGGCAGATACGCCGAGCTCAGCGGTTTCCGGTTGTGAACGCCGGCGAAATACGGATAATGGTCGGCGTGAGCCTTCGCAAGCGACGAACGACGGGTGCGGATGGCCGGGCTTTTCCGGTAACCGCCGCGCTTGCCGGCTGGCAAGATTCACCTGCCTGGAGGGAAAACCCGCTCGATGGCTGAAATGTACCTGATCGCCCCCTTGATCCTCCTCGTGGTCGTCACGGTGGCGGCCCTGCTGGATCGCTGGAGTGTTCCGGTCATTCTGATCGCCCTTGGCGCTGGAATCCTGTTCGGCAGCGATGTACTCGCCTGGTGGGACTTCGACGATGTGGCCCTGACCAACCGGATGGCCAATCTGGCCCTGGTCTTCATCCTCTTTCAGGGCGGCTTCAGCACCCGGCGCGAAGACTTTCGAGCGGTGTCCTTGCCGGCCGGCGGACTGGCAACCTGGGGCGTCATCCTCACGGCCGCCGTCACTTTCCTGGTGCTTCATCTGGTGTTTCGGTGGCCGCTGGAAAAGGCAATGCTGCTGGCGGTCATCATCTCGTCCACGGACGCGGCCGCCACGTTCTCGATTCTCCGCCGCCAGTCGCTGCCCCC
>JAGPEO010000116.1:4179-10461 GCA_018056925.1 Phycisphaerae bacterium | reverse complement strand
CCATAGCGAGGACGAGTCGGCTCATGCATCGGTCACCTCACTTCTGCGAATCGTCACGGCAGATCGCGTTATCCGCAGCACAATAGTCGAGTCCGCAGCAGGGCTTCAAGCAGGCTCCCGGTGTGCCACTGCATGAAGCGGCAGCTTCAAGCAGTGCTCATCGCGGTTCCGGGTGCTCATCGCGGCTCCGGGTCAGTCACCCCGTGCCCGCCCGGGAAATCCACCCGCCGCTGACCACGATGTCGCCATCGTAAAACACGACCGCTTGCCCGGGCGTCACCGCGGATTGCGGTTCATCGAAGCGCGCCTCGACCTCGCCGCCAGGAAGGACGGTGATGAACCCGGCGGCCGGCTTGTGCATGTAACGAACCTTTATGTCCGCGGGGCGAGGCTGGCCGACCGCAGGGGGGTCGGTCAACCAGTTCACCTTCTCCGCCACCAGCCCGCCGCTCAGCAGGTCCTCGCGCGACCCGAGCGTGACGACGTTGTTCAAAACGTCGAGCTTGGTGACGTAGGCCGGCCGGCCCACGGCGATGCCTAGCCCTTGCCGCTGGCCGATGGTGTAGTTGGCGATGCCGGAGTGCGTTCCGAGCACGCGGCCGGCCGGGTCGCGCACCTCGCCGACGCGCTGCGTATCGGGGCGGCGCTGGCGCACAAGCTCTTTGTAGTCGCCCCCCGGCACGAAGCAGATTTCCTGGCTGTCCGGCTTGTCGTGGACGCGCAGCCCCAGCTCGGCCGCGATACTCCGCACCTGGGCCTTGTCGGGCATGTCGCCGAGCGGGAACAGGCAGCGCCCCAGTGCGGCCCGGTCGATGCCGAAAAGCACGTACGACTGGTCCTTGGCGAGGTTGGAGGCGCGGGCCAATAGGATTTGCCCGTCGCGGCGTAGGATGCGGGCATAATGGCCGGTCGCGACGAACTCGACGTCCAGCGCGTTCGCGTAGCGCAGCAGTTTGCCGAATTTCAGATGCGTGTTGCACACCACGCACGGGTTGGGCGTGCGGCCGCGGGCGTACTCGTCCACGAAATAATCGATGATCTGGTGGAAATCCTGCTCGAAGTTCAGGGCGTAAAACGGTATGCCCAGTCGGCCGGCAATGGCGCGGGCGTCCTGCGCGTCAGCCGCTGAGCAGCAACCCTGCCCCAGACGGCGGCGCTGGGCGGGCGAGGAGTTTGGCAAGGTGCCTCCGGGCAAGGTCGAGGCGCCTACGGGCGAGTTTCCCACGGACGGCGAGGCGCCTGGAGAGGGCGAGGCGCCTGGCGAGGCCACCCCGGGGAAAGTCGACGCGCTCGAGGGCGAGGTTTCTGCCGAGTCGCGGCACGCGTCCGCAGCTTCGCCGAGGGCGCATTCAGTCGGCTCGGGCGCCTGTGCGCCGTTGCGCATAAAGACGCCGATGCACTCGAAGCCCTGCTGCTTCAGGAGCCAGGCGGACACGGCGGAGTCCACGCCGCCCGACATCGCCACGATAACCTTGCCGTTGCGCGACATTACCGCTTTCTAGTCGCCCGCCGGCCAAAAGCAAGCCGCCGGCGGCGACCCGGCGCTCTCAGCCAAGGCAACCGCCAAGACGCCGAGAGCCGTGGCGGCGCGGCGCCGATCACGCGCTTGGCGGAGTCCATATTGAACTGCGCGGTTCCGGCCTGAACCTCTTGCAGGCGCTCGCATAGACGTACGATTAGAAAGGAATCGTCAGCAGTCACCCGGGCGTGAGCAATGTGCGGCCAGAGGTCTTCGTGCACCGCGACAACAAGAATTCGGTCGCGGATCGATACGATCGTGCCGCTCGTGTCCTTCTGGCCGCAACGCAACTCGCACGGGTGTGTCGTCACGGAGGTGAATCTCGTCGGCAAGCTGAAACTGGTAGATGTAGTTTCCGTCGCTGACCCCAATAAATCTCCCGCCAACTAGGTCAAAGCTGGTCGATCCGCCCGACTTCTGGATCGCGGCGACCTCCAATGAGAGCGCTGCGATCATATTTGCCAAGATTCCGCTATCGTGTGTCACAACTCCGTTCCTCCGGCGCGAATCTCGTCCCGACAGCCCGCCCGAATCGCTATTTGAACCCGCCTGTGTTGCCACGGCCCAGATCGTCTCAGGTTCAGGTCGGTACGCGCGTCAGCATGCAAATTGCCGTCGTGACCCAGCAACAGAATTCACCGCCATGGTCACGTCCTGAGCAAGAGAACTACCAGCGCGCCCGTTGGTAGCGAGTAAGCAAGGTCCAATTCGGCCTTGTACTCGCTGCAGGTGAAATCAAAAAAACCGTCCATGGCCGCATGCCATCCTATCGCCGAGTATTTGGCAGCATCCGGCGCGGCTGGGGTTGATGCAAGGACGCGATTGGTGGTGTGCGATGAATAGACCCCATCCACAATCCTCGCCTGCGATCTGACACGATGGCGGGCAGGAGCACAGTACGTCGACCGCTGAGATTCGCGCATCAGCAAACGAAGGTGCGAGACGAATTCGTCAACGCTTGGTCGCTCATGCGGTCGCTCATGCGTGACAAGAAAGCAGCCTGATGGGCTTCATGTCCGGCACTAGAGCTTAATGCTCGCTAGGCGCGATGAGAGAGCAGTCCGCCATGGGGCTTTTTTTATCAGACGAATATCAAGCGAATACCGTACGACTCGCCCGGGCCCCCCATCGGCGTCCGTTGAACGAGCGGCATTGGCGGTCGGATGCATGACGTTTCGGGGCGGCACCGCATGATCGAAGCGGGCATCGCGCGGATCGGAGACCCTTGGCGGCATTCCGCGGCGGCACGCCCCGGCTCTGCTCTGGCGTTGCGGCACCCGAGTTCGAGGCTCGCGTCCCCAAGCTCGGCACCCGAGGTTCAAACTCGAAACCCCGGCTCGAAACCCAAGCTCAAAACCCGAAACTCAATGCCGAAACCCGAAACTCAATGTTGAAACCGCGAATCCGAAATTGACACCCCTTCCGTCAACCCTAATAATTTCTCGCTATTAGACCAACCGGCTGCGCGCAACCTTACGACCAGGCTTGCGGCGCGTGGAGGTAAATATGTCCAAATGTCCCCGGCTCCTTCGTCTTGCCGGCATCGCCGCCGGTTTCGCTCTTGTTTGGGGAATTTTGCCCCCCGCCGACGCCCAGAGCGTTGATGAAGGCTTCGCCACGGGCGGCGCGGCTGCGGCCTGGGAGCTGTGGCAGCCGGCGATGCAGGCCATCCTCAGCCGCAACACCGCCGAAGCGGAGAAGCTGTTCACCGAGTTGCTCGAACTCAATCCGTCGCCTTTCCGCATCGCGCTCTTGGCCGACCGGACCATGAACCGCACCACCCTGGGCGGCGCTATCCTCTTGCTGGAGCAGGACTTGGAGGCGAAAGCCCTGGAAGCCAGCGGGCAGCGCGTAGCCGAAATGCTGGCCGAAGGCCGCGAGCAGATGGCTCAGGCGGACGACGGCTGGTACTTCTCGGCCCTGGGGCGGTTCGACGTGGCCAAGGCCAATTTCCAGGCCCTGCTGGACAGCAAGCCCGACGCCGTGGCCTTGCTGGAGTTCACCGACCAGGTAGCCCAGCGCCGCGACGTCCTCCTGCGCCTCACTGACAACGAGATCGTCGGAGAGGCGGTGCGCGGGGTCCTGAAGACGCTGGAACACGGCGAAGAGCTGATCAAGGCCGACCCGGTCCGCATCAAGCACCGCATCGACCAGCTTGCCGGCCCGCCGCGGGCGTTTCAAAACTCGGTCGCCTTGCTGGCGCAGTCGGGCGAGTGGGCCATCCCCTTCATGGTCGAGTACCTGCGAGACCGCGAGAAACAGGCGCTCACGCAACCGATCCTGCGCGCTTTGCCGCAGATCGGCCGCGCGGGCATCAATCCCCTGGTCTACGCCATCCGGGTCGATAACCCGGTAGTTCAGACCCATTTGGTGCGGATTCTGGGGCAGGTCGGCTACGCCCAGGCGCTGCCCTACCTGCTGCAACTGAGGGAAAAGCCCAACACCCCGCCGGAAGTCTTGGCGGCGGTCGATCAGGCTTTGGCTGATCTCGCAGCCCACGGCGCGGCAGTGCCTCCGGGCATGACGGCCGCGATGGCTTTCTACTGGCTGGCGAATGAATACTACGCGGACGCCGGTTCGCTGGCGGCCGATCCGCGCCTGGATAACGCCAACGTGTGGTTCTGGCGCGACGGCCTGGTTCAGAATCTTCCGGTGCCGACGCAAATCTTCAACGAAGTAATGTGCATGCGGTGCTGCGAGGAAGCTCTGCACCTCGACCCGGCTATGGAGGACGCGCTCGCGCTATGGCTGGCCGCCAATTTCCGGCGCGTCGCGCAACTGGGCGACACCGGCACCGATACCACCGTGCCCAGTGATTTCCCAAGCCCGCTGTACTTTGCTCAGACGGCCGGCACCAGCGCTTGTCTGAAAGCGCTCAGCCGGGCCCTGGACGACAAAGATCCGGCCGTGGCGCTGGGCATAATCGAGGCATTGCGCAACGTGGCCGGTCCCGCCAGTGTGACGGCCGACGCCGCCGGCCGGCTGCCGCTGGCGGAGGCGCTGCTGTTTCCGGATCAGGTGGTTCGCATCAAGGCCGCGTTGACGCTAGGCGCTGCCCGGCCGGTGCAACCGTTCCTGAACTACCAGAACCTGATGCCGGTGTTTGCTGAGGCGTTGCTGTTGCACAACGGCAGCCGGCGCGCGGCGGTGCTGGATCCGGACGTGGAAAGCGCGAACGCCTTTTCAGGCATGCTTCGCGACGCCGGCTATGAGGTCACCAGCGACACCGACTTTCACGCCGGCCTCGCGAAGGTGCGCCAGCACGTGCCGGCGCTCGACGTCGTCGTTTTGGCCTCCAACATCGGCACGCCGGGGCTTCTCGATGCTTTGAAACATTTGCGCAGCGAATTCCGCTTTTCCCATACGCCGGTCGTTCTGGTTACCAAGCCGGGTGACGCGGACACGGTCCGTGACCTCGTACGGGCGGACCATCGCCTGGCTGAGGTACGTCCGGGCGCCACTCAGGATGCTTTGCGGTCGGCGATCGATCGCGTCAGCCGGGCCGTCGGCATGATTCAGATCACGCCGGAGGCCGGCACGGCGATCGCGCTGGATGCGGCGGGCGTCCTGGAGACTCTCGCGGTCACAGGGAATCCTTTGTTCGATCCGGCGCAGCTCGAGCAGCCGTTGATCAACGCCCTGGGCAGCAGTGATGCCGCCTTGCGTTCGACCACGGCGCGTGTGCTGTCGCACGTTTGCAGCACCGCGGCCCAAACGGCGCTGGCGAAGATCGCTCTCGATGCGGGACGCGAGGCGGAGCTGCGAATCGAAATGTTCGATGTGTTGGCGCAGGCGGGCAAGCAATGCGGCAACCTGCTGGGTCAGCCGCAGGTGCAGGAAATCATCAAGTTGGCGGAGAACGAAGCTGACATGACGATTCGGACCGCGGCGTCGCAAGCGTTGGGCGCGCTGAACGTACCGGTGGGCAGCGGCAGTCAGATCATCCGCAACTTGTATCGGGAGTAGCAGTCTCCATGCCGCTGATTCTGGGAACTATTGCGTTGCTGGCGTTTCAACCCGCTGCGGCCCCGGTAGGGAAGGGGCCCCAGCCGTCGCCGATGCCGGTCTCTTGGGAGCTGGATTTGCGGTTTCTCGACCCGCAGCGGATCGAGGTGCAGGTCCCCGGGGCGTCGGCGCCGGAAGTGTACTGGTACATGGTTTACACGGTGACGAACCACACCGGGCGAACGCAGCGGTTTTTCCCCACGTTTCAGCTCGTGACTGACGACCTGCACGTGGTGGATACCGACATGGGCATCCACGCCCTGGTATTCGAGGCCATCCGGGAACGGCACCGCCGAACGCATCCGGACCTGGTGCACCCGACCAAGGCCATCGGCGACCTGCTGACCGGGGACGATAACGCCCTGGAGTCGGTGGCCATCTGGCGCGGCGTTGATTCCGACGCCAACCGCATCGCCATCTACGTAGCGGGGCTGTGCGGAGAGGCCCGGGTGGTGCGGAACCCGACGTTCGACTCGGACCGTCCGGAGGGGCCGGAAAATCCGCGCCAGTTCACCTTACGCAAGACGCTGGAAATCTGTTATAATCTGCGGGGTGACGCCGTCGCCCGGACTCTGGTGGAGCCCGAGCGGACGAGTATTCGTTGGTTAATGCGGTAATCGTGAGGTAACCGAGCCCCGGAGTTGCACTGCGGGGGATGGGTTTTCGTCAGGGACTCGCGGCACGACAGCCGCAACGTGTTTTTGAACGGAATTCGTTATGGCACATAAGAAGGGACAAGGTTCGTCGCGGAACGGGCG
>JAGPEO010000116.1:0-4079 GCA_018056925.1 Phycisphaerae bacterium | reverse complement strand
CGCCCCGGAATGATGCCAACCCGCCCCAATTCGCGTTTGTGCGAGCGAAACTGAGGCGTGCCGCCCCGGACTGATGCAGGGCACTCGCATTTCGCGGAGAGCGAAACTGATGCGTGTCGCCCCGGAATGACTTAAGTGCTCGCCCTTTCGGCGGAAAGCCCTTCACTCATTCCCGCCGCCTGGCAGAGCCATGCCCTCATCGATAAACTCGCCCGCCCTCGCCCCGATGGAGCGCGATCCGACGTGGCTGAAGCGGTCGATGTCATCCTGTTCACCGACGGCGCCTGTTCCGGCAACCCCGGCCCGGGCGGCTGGGCCTGCATTTTGCGCCATTGCGCGACCGGCTACGAAAAGCGGCTCTCCGGCGGCGAGCCGCTAACGACCAACAATCGCATGGAACTCATGGCGGTGATCCAAGGTCTCGCCGCCCTCAAGCGTGCGCCGCTGCGCGTGCGAGTAGTAACTGACAGCCAATACGTTTCGCGCGGCATGACCGAGTGGGTACCGCGCTGGCAAGCCGCCGGCTGGCGGCGCAAACGCCCCGGCAAGGCCCGCGCCCTACCCGTAAAGAACCTCGAACTGTGGAAACGGCTGGTCGAGCTCTGCTCGCAGCACAAGGTCGAGTTTCAATTCGTCGCCGGGCACGCCGGCCATCCGGAGAATGAAGAATGCGATCGGCTGGCGGTCGCAGCGGCGAAGGAAGCCGCGAAGCTGCCGCGCCCGAGCGCTCTCGACTCCGATGGCTCCAACGACGAACCAGTGCTGCCGTTTAATTCCGAGTAGTGACTCGACTGTAAGACACGCAGTGAGGCGCACGCCGCCGCCATTACGCATTTCTAATTCCGGGTCGGAGCGCTTGCTGAAGCAGAACGCCCGAATCGCCCCTTCGTAAGCTTCAGCTTCGCACCCCTCGTCTTCCTCCACGCTCGGCGACATTTCCGCCCGCCTTCTCGCGCGCTTAAGCCGCATAGAATCCGCTGCACCCGCGCACGCACACCCGACGGGAGCGACACAATGACGGACTTAGCGCAGAGACAGTGCGTACCCTGCCGCGGCGGCGTCCCACCCCTGCGCGGCGCCGAACTCAGGTCCCTGCTCGACCAGCTTGACGGCTGGGAAGCCCCCAAAGAGCACCACCTGCACAAAGACTTCTCGTTCCCTGACTTCATGACCGCGCTCGCCTTCGTCAACCGCGTCGGCGAATTGGCCGAATCCGAAGGGCACCACCCCGACATCTTTCTGTCCTGGGGAAAGGTGGGGATCGATATATGGACGCACAAGATCGACGGGCTGACCGAAAGCGACTTCGTCCTCGCCGCCAAAATCGACAACCTGCCGCGATGAGCACGGCCCACGCCGCTCTCGCCTGGCCGGTGCGCCGCCTCGCCCTTTGTTTGGCCGCGCTGCTGACGCTGGTCACGCTCCCCGGCTGCGTGCGCCACTGCCCGCACGCCGCTGCGTCCCCGCGGCCTGATGCTCCAGAGCGCACTGTCGCGGTCAGCGGGCCTTCGTCCGGCCAGAGGCTTGCCGACGCGGACCGGATGCTTTCTACAGCGGACCGCGCGCCCGGCAGCGTGAACGGGGCGCCTGGCGCGCCGGCAGCGTTGGTCGCGCACAAGGAGCGCGTGCCCCGGGCCACACTCCCGTCAGACGTCGACCGTGACTTCCCCGCCGGCGCACGCATTTTGACCGGCTTCGATCCGCGCACGCCCGGCACCGGCTGGCAGCCCGGCGACCGCGTCCTTTACGCGGTTCGCCTGGAAAAAGGCGGGCGCTCGCAGACTTGGTACGCCTTGATCAAGGTCATCCGCGCCAACCTCCAACCCGGCATGCGTCTGACCTTGGACGCCGACGACGACCGCGGCGATCCGGCCAGCGCTCGCACACGCCTGGTCGGCCACCGCACCCGCACGCTCACCGCTCCGCGCCTGACCGGCCGCGGCGCGCAGTGGGCTCGCGAGCGCGGCCTGCAACTTTCGCCCACCAGCGTCCTGGTGCGCATCGACGTATTCGACGAGCACGCCCGGCCCATCGCCGACGTGCACCAGTTCATCTTCAGCGACTATCTCCAAGCCGGCCTGTACCAGAGCTGTGACCTGGTCCGGCGCCATTACTTCGATGATTGGGACCCCAACGACAGCGACATCCGCCAGGTCAGCCTGAGCTTCGTCTCCCTCTTTTCCCTGGGAGAACTGCTCTGGGCCACCCCGCACGTCGGCCAGATCTTCAACGAAATCGTGCGCCTGCCGTCCTGGATCTCGATTCTGCTCAATCTGGGCGTGCGGCCAATCTTCACCATCCACTACGAGCAGGCCCTGCGCGAATCCCGCGCCTTGCCGGCGCTGGCCGACGGGCGTAACGCCTACCGCGTACCCTTCGAAATAACGCTGAATGACGAACTCGCCCTGCGCTGCTACGTCACGGCCGCACCAAACGAGCCGCCCCTGCAACTATGCGGCGGCATCGTCGCGCTCGAGGGCGCCGACGTGCGCGACCCGCAGCACCGCTTTACCGTCCGCCTGCTGGCCGCCCGCCAGAGCCGGCCGGAAATTCAAACCGCCAGCCGCGATTGAAGGTCCCGCCGCGCCGGCCCGAGGTCGAGCGGGTGCCATACCCAAGCGCTAAAGCGCGGGTGCCATGCCCAAGCGCCAAGCGCGGGCATGCCCTCGGCTACCTGCTCGGCGTCGCGTAACCGGAATTCGCCATTTGCCAGGATATCAGTGAAGCCCAAGCTCGCCCCTGGGCCGCCTGCGCCGCCGGCGCGACAGTGGTTCAACCGCCCTGATAGAGCTGCTGGAACAGGGCCAGATCAGCCAGATCAATGTCGTCGTCGGCATCCACGTCGAACGCCGCCGCGTCAACGCACGTCAGGCTGGATAGCCGAGAGCTGAAAGCTGGCAGCTTCGCCCCAGTTATCGGCACATTATCAAAACCGGGTGCGCATTTCGATGAGCACCTGCGCACCTGCCCCGGGCGCTATCCCGCCCCACGTTGTTATGAGACGCGTGATCACCTGCTTGGCCACCTGACCCCTGAACACCCCCCCCCGGCTCTGCTCTTCGTTCGTCTTGATCCCTCGATCCCTTGATCCCTCGATCCCTCTCTCGGCAGTATTCCGGGGCGACACGCCCCGCCGCTGCGGTTATACTGCCGCCTTTCCTGGCAGTGCGGGCCGCCGGCGGTCAGCTTGATGAAACTCGTACGCCTGCGGGCCATCGCCCGCAAGGAATTTTTGCACGTTTTCCGCGACCGGCTGAGTCTGGCGATCGCCGTCGCCTTGCCGCTCATTCTCATCATCATCTTCGGCTTCGCGCTCTCGTTCGACGTAAAGCACGTGCCGCTGGTGGTCTGGGACCAGAGCGAGACACAGCTCAGCCGCGAGCTGATCAGCCAGTTCACCGGCTCGCCCTACTTCCGCCTGGTGGACTACGCCCGCAACTACCCGGAAGTGGAGCGAGCGGTCGACTCCGGCCAGGCGCTGCTCGCGCTGGTTATCTCGCGCGACTTCGCGCCGCACCTCGAAAGTGGCCGGCCCGCCGCGGTCCAATTAATCGCCGACGGCGGCGATTCGAACACCGCCACCATCGCCCTGGGCTACGCCGAGGCCGTGGCGCGCGGCTTCTCGCAGCGGATCGCGGTGCAGCAGGTGCAACAGCAGCGCGGCCTGACGTTGCAGCCGCCGATCGACCTGCGGCCGCGCGTCTGGTTCAACGCCGACCTGGAATCGCGCAACTACATCATCCCCGGGCTGATCGCCGTAATCATGATGGTCATCGCCGCCATCCTGACCTCGCTGACCATTGCCCGCGAATGGGAGCGCGGCACGATGGAGCAGCTCATCGCCACGCCGGTGCGAGGCATCGAACTGGTGCTCGGCAAACTGATCCCCTATTTCGTAGTGGGCATGTTCGACGTGCTGCTGGCGGTGCTGATGACCGAACTGGTATTCCACGTGCCCCTGCGCGGGAACATCTTGCTACTGTTCGGCACGGCGGCCGTCTTTCTGAGCGGCGCCTTGAGCATCGGCATGCTCATCAGCATCCTGACGCGCAACCAACTCCTGGCCACGCAACTCGCGA
>JAGPEO010000115.1 GCA_018056925.1 Phycisphaerae bacterium | reverse complement strand
AGTTGCACGTCGCCTGGAGCGCGGGCTTGCTTTACATTCGCCCGACGAACGAGCCGCAAGACATCGATCAACTTCTAAAAGCGGCCGATCAGCTTATGTACGTCGCCAAGCGCCGCTCGGGCAACGCCGTGGAAATCGGAGTTCGGTAAGCGCCGCGCGACCGGTATAGGCGCCTGCGGTGCGGCGCCGCGCGTTTACGGCCAGACCAGGGCGCCGTAGACCAACTCGACTACGGTTTTGATCTCCACGCCCAGCTTGTAGTGCTTGTTAATTTCCAGAAGCTGGTCGGCGCAATTGTGGCACGGCGTGGCGACGATTTTCGCGCCCGTGCGACGAATCTGTTCGGCCTTGAGCTGCCCTGAGGCCACGCGTCGCTGGCCGTATTCGCTCATCGACAGCATGCCTCCGCCGCCGCCGCAGCAATAGTTATTGCGGCGGTTAGGGTGCATTTCGGCGAAATCGGCGCAGCAACGGCCCAGGACGCGTCGTTGCGGCTCAGACACGCCCCCCCAACGCACCAGGTTGCAGGGATCGTGCAGCGTGACCCGCGCGGGGTTCTTGGCCGGATCGACGCGGATCCGCCCGGCGGCCAGGTATTCATCGAGCAGTTCGAGCACGCTGCGCACCGGCAGTGGATAGGACTGCCGCGTCCAGTTGGGTCCCTCCCAGCGGAAGGCGCGGAAGCCGTGGCCGCACTCGCCGAGAATGATCTCCTGTACGCCGAGCGCCTGGGCCTCCTCGACAACGCGCCGCACCAGTTCGCCCGCGGCGGCATCGTCCCCCGAAAAGAATCCGTAGTTCGTGACGTCGTAGATTTTGCTGGAGAGGGTCCAGCTCTCGCCTGCAGCGGTGAAGACCCCGGCCGCGGCCGAGAGCGACAGCGGAAAGAACTTAACCTCGCGCGGATTGACCAGGTACAGGACGCGGCGGCCGGGCTGGTCGACCGGAATGACGGCTTCCTTGCGGCCGGTCTCGAGTTGCAGGTCTTCGGAAAGCCATTCCGCGGTCGACATGAACTCGTCGCGTGGAATGGCCATCTGATTGCCGGTTTCGAGCTGGTTGTTGACTGTGCGTTGCAGCCCGTCGGGTACCTTGCCGACGGCCGCCAGCACCTGCCGCCCGGCGCGAATGACTGAGGCGACGTCCAGCCCGATCGAGCAATGCAACCCGCAGCGGCCGCAGCCGGTGCAACGGCCGTAGACGGCCTCGACAAGCTGATCGAGGGTCTGCGGGGTCAGGTCGCGCGCTCCGACCAATGCGGGCAGGAGCTTTCCCAGCAGTGAGTGATAGCGGCGGTAGACGCGGATCACTTCGCCCGCCTTGGCCGCGGGCAGATTTTCGGGTTGGGGCTCAGCGAGGAAGACGTGGCAGGATTGGCCGCACAGGCCGCATTTCACGCACGCGTTGGCGTGATAGGCCGCCAGGCCGCGCGCTGCGGCTGCCATGGCCTGGCGCGCCGCGAAAATCATCTGTGCGTCATCATCGGCTGGCACGGGCTACTCCGTGGCGCTGCGCGGGGGTGGATATACGCCGCGATGGCCGAGCCGGCAGCCGTAATTTGTCCGCGCAACGAAGAAGAACACGGCGTGCCGCAGTTTTCCCAAGGGCAAGTAGATCAACAGTAGGCTGGTGTACGCCAAGGGCGGGGCAGGGTTTTGCCCAAAGAACGAGAAGGCAAGCGCGACGATCAGCAGCCCACAGGTAACAGAAACTGCGAGGTAATCGTCGGGCACGCTGATGGCGCGCAGCAGCTCCGAGCGAACGCGGCGTATCAGCAGCGCGATTCCGGCCGCGAGCGACAGCGCGTTCAGCGGCCAGAGCAGCGCCAACAGCCGGGCGCCGAACGTGGGGGTCGCTGCCATGATGAAAACGCTTGCCAGGGTGAGCAGCACGCCGGCGTGAAACACGATTCCCAGGCCAAATTCAGCCAGATGCAGCCAGGCGCTCTCCTTGTTCCAGGGCAGCATGCCGGTGGTGAAGTTATACCAGGCGCCTGCGGCGGGCCGGCCGGCCGGGCGGCTGAAGTCAGGGCGTCCGCCGCCGCGCGCCGTCAGTACCTGGAAAGTGAGCAGCATGAAAGCCCATAGCGCGCTGCCGGCGATCATGATTCGTAGGGCGTTCATTCGGCGAGAACCCGGCAGCTCCCGATGGGCAGGTAAACCCTGCTAGACGCACCCGTCCGGCTTCGGCAGGCCGGCGATGCGGCAGGCGCCGCGGGCCGGGCCGGAGGTGAACAGCTTGTACACGTCGCGAACGCTCACGCCGCATTCTTTGCAGATCATTCGCACCGACGGCGCGAGGTCGTGTTCTTTCCAGTGATTCCGGATGTAATTGACGATGCTCCAGTGCTGGTCGGACATTTGCTCGATGCCCTCTTCGCAGGCGATGGCCGTCGCGACCTTGTCGTCCCACAGGTTCGGGTCGAGCATGAACCCCTCCTTGTCGAACTCGATCTCTTTGCCTTCAACCAGCACCGCAAGACTCCTATATCAGACGAAACCTGAAGAACCGGCTAGCTACTATATCGCCGAGCGATGATCTCGGCGAGTCAGTCCGGCAGGCGGGGCTGCGGCGAGCTGACGCTGCGAAAATCCGGGCTTGGGCGTGCTTCGTCCGCCGCGGTGAGCTTTGCCCGCACCGAGCGGGCATCAGTGCGTTGGGCCGCCGCGGCCCGTTGTTCGACCCAGGTCCGCGCCTCTCTAAACTGAGCGAGGTTGTTTATGCCAACGCAGACGATCAGCGTCAGAATCAGGCCCAGCGCGACGCGCCGCGCGCGCGTCAGGGTGGCCAGCGCCGCTACCACCACCAGCAGTGGTCCGAAGTGACACGCGTAGGTGAAGGTTTCCAACCCGTACAGCAGGTGCAACACCAATTGGCCGGCCAGCGTTAAACCCAAAACGGTGCGTAAACGACGCTGGCCGCGCAGCGTGGCCAGCCCGTAAAGCCCCAGGCTGAGCAAGGCGGTCCAGGCAACTACCGCGGCGATGCTCCACGGTCCAGCCGATCCCGGCCATGATTCTTGGACGGTCAGCATCGGCCCGACCCAGTGAGCGCGATCGGTAATGGCGATCCGCGGCATAACCATGGAATGAAAGACGAACGACGGCAGCACCCGCGCGGGGCCGCCGGCGGCCGGATGGAGCACGTAAATGCGCTCCGGCAGCGGGTTAAGCCAAAGCGCAGCGGACGGATAGACCTGGTTCTGCAGGACGATCAGAATTTGCAGCAGGCATAACGCCAAGCCCGTGATCGCGAGGGCTCGCCGCCATGGCCAGCGCGCGAAGGTGACCAACAAGCCGGCCATCCAATTGGTAATGGTAAAGCTGAAGGTCGCTAGCTGGGCCAGCAAATCCCACGCGAGCGAACGGCGTGCCGCGGCGAAGGCAGCGATGTTTAGCGCCACCAAGATGCTCAGCAGGCCCGGGGGATAGGTCTCCGGCACTACGAACCAGAAAACCGCAGCCGAGCTTACCCCCGTCAGAATGCAGAGCGCGACGCTGTCCAGGCGACGGCAGCCGATAACCCGCAAGAGGGTGTACAGCGCCGCCGCACATCCGGCCGCGGTCAGGGCCCGCAGGGCACGCACCGCCAGGATCGGCGGCAATCCCAGCCATTGCGCGAGGGCCACGGGCGGCTGAATCCAGAGCGTGAACAGGGGGTGGGTCGTCGAGCGTAGTTGAACGGAGCGGAAGTAGGCCAGGTTGTCGAAGACGCGCCGGCAGTCGGCCTCGAACCAGACGTCGCCCGGCAGGCGCCTGGCGAGCGGTTCGTCGATTCCGCACGAACCGTACCAGGCCGCAGCGCCCGCCGCAGCCGCCAGCAGGCCCAGCAGCGCCGCGTCGGCCCACCGCGTGCGTGGCCTGGTGCGCGGGATAGCTTGGCGCGCTGCCGCGACCGCTCGCGTCTCCGCCTCCGCCACTGCAATAGATCGATGCATCGCCGATCCTTCGGGTGGCATCTTACGAACATGCGCTGCTGGATCGCAAACGGGCGGAGGTTAATTCGTCCGCATGGGTCAAGCTTCGGTGCCATGCCCAAGCCCGCGTTGCGGGCGCGGGCATGCCGTTGCCAACGCCCCAAACCTAGGGCCATCGCCCCGCACCTAGCGCCTTTAACGAGGGCATGCCCGCGCTTAGAGCTTGGGCATGGCACCCAACGGCGGAGCTGGTACCCAACGGAGGGGGCGGCACTGCTTGAAGCTGTGCTTTCAAGCAGTGGCACACGCGACATCTTGGTGACTTGCCTACGTCCCCGCGACTTACCTACTTCCCCACGACTTGGCTACATCTCTACGACTTGGCTATATCTCCACTTGCCTACATCTCTACAACAATCTTCCCAAAATGCTCGCCTGCTTCCATTGTGCGCAGCGCTGCCGGCAGTTGTTCAAATGAGAAACGCTGCGAAATCACCGGTTTCAGGTCGTGGTCTTCGATAAAGCGGTTCATCGCCTCGAATGCTGCCCGCGAGTCGACGAATACGCCGGCAATGTGCAGCCGCCGGCTGAGTACTAACCGCAAGTCCAGTTCCGACTTCAGGCCGGTCAGCGCCCCCATCAGTGCGATAATCCCCTCGGTGCGCGTGGCCCGCATCGACTTACTCAGCGTGCCCGCTCCACCCGTTTCCACCGTCAGGTCCGCCCCCTGCCCGTCGGTGAAGTCGAGCACGAGGTTCTCCCAATCCGGCCGCGACTTGTAGTTGATGAGGTAATCCGCATGCAACCGGCGGGCGCGCTCCAGCTTCTCGTCGCTGCTGCTGGTGACGATGACGGCGGCCCGCATCAGCTTGGCCATCTGCAGGGCAAAGATCGATACACCGCCCGTGCCGAGCGTCAGGACCGTCTGACCGGCCGTAACGTTGCCGATGGTCCGCAGGGCGCTCCAAGCCGTCAGGGCCGCTATGGGCAGCGTGGCCGCTTCCGCGAAGTCATAGCCCTCCGGAATGGGGAGTACCGCTGCGGTCGGCAGGACCACCTGCTCAGCTGCCAGGCCCGGACCCGGCGTACCCAGCGTCGTGCCGGTATATTCCGCCCGAAAGCGGCCGTCGAGCCAGCCGGAAATAAAGTGCGAGCACACGTGCTGGCCGACTTTCACCTGAGTCACTCCCGGTCCGATGGCGGAGATGACGCCGGCCCCGTCGCTGATTGGTGTGGCCGGGAGGCGCACGTGCGGGTTGTACTGGCCCCTGATCACCATGAGATCGCGGTAATTCAGGCTTATCGCCCGCACCTGCAGCAGCACCTCGCCCGGCCCGGGAACCGGCTCAGCGACGTCCACCAACTTCAGATTCTCAAGGCCGAAAGCATCGAACTGATAGGCCCGCATGGTCGGCTCCTAGACTAAAGACCGCACCGGGATGATAGGCCAAGTTGGGTTCAAATGCAGCCCTGCGCGCCGGAGGTGCGTCGGACGGCGGTAAAAGAGCGCGTGGCAAGCTGCGGCTCGCGGTCTTAACGGTCTTATTTCTTCTGAAGAATGAACACCGGCTTGTTCGCCCACGTGATGCGGCTGTATCCACGGGGCTGGCTCGGAATTTCGGCGGCTGGGCGGTAATACTGACGCCACCATGCGTCTTGGTAGTCGGTCGCATCATCAGTCGTGAAAACCAGCCAAGGCGGCAGCGATTGTGGATCGAATTCGGCCGGGCGTACCGGCGGCAACCACAGAATTTGCCGGTGCACGAAATCCAGCGGCGGAACAGCGTAAGGGGCGGGTTCCTGGATTACGGCTATGGGCTCGCCCGCAGCGGTAAGCTCGCTGAGTAGCTCGGCCGCGCGGCGGCGCGATTCGTCTTGCCCGGCGGCGTCATCGATGAACGAGCGAACGTAGATAGGCGTCTTCATGGTTGCCACGACTACGACGGTGACAACAAGTGCCAGCGGGCGGCGCCACGGCGCGCAGCGTGCAACATCAGCGCTGCGCACCGCTCGGACCACGCCCGCAAGAGCCCCGATAGCCACGCCGGCGCCGATCGCGAATATGCTGACCGGCAGAATAAGAAAACGGGCGTATTCAGCCGGTTTATGCGCGCCCAGGAGCACAGCGATGAGTAACATCGCTGCGCCGCTGCTGGCGGTCGTCGCGAGTTGCCGCGGCTGCCGGCGCGCCAGCCATAGCAAGCCAGCCAGCCCGGTCAACAGCAGCCCGGGCCCCGCGCTTTCGAGCAGCAGCTCACCCACGCGAACCGCACCGGCGCCAGCCTGGCGGATTTGACCAGCGTACATCGCCGTGGAGTTTTCGATGTTGCTCGCGAGCGCGGCGCGGTTGAACAGGTAGTTGTAGGGTATGTACGGATTCGTCAGGACGTAGACGGCGAGCGCGATGCCGGCGCCCAAGGCGAGGTGGCGGAGAAGACTGCCAGCCGGGGATCGCCCGGCCTCGCTCGCGAGCGCCCGCCTGCGAGCTATGAGCAAGGCCGGCCAGATTGCCGCTGCGACGATACCGGTCAGCACCAGGCCAAAGCCACAGCCGGCGAACAGGCCCAGCCGAACCGCGTCACGGCGTCTGCCGCGGTCGTAGTAATCGAGCGCCGCGAGCGCTGCCCACAAAATCATGCACGCGGACGGCACGTGCGGCTTGGCTTCCAGAACGCCGCTGATAAAGACGGGCGTACACGCCAGCAGCAGCGTCGCCACCCATGCGGCGAGCGTCCCGGCCAAGCGGTCGGCCAATTTCCAGACAGCCACCAACAGCAGCGCGCCGAAGGCCAACGTGACCAACCTGGCCGCCAAATAGAACCGGGCGAATTCCTCGGGCTGCTCCAGGTACAACGCCGGATCACTGCTGAGGTGCGTTATTCCCAGCGTCGCCGAAGCGCCGATCGCGGTCCCGACCAGGTATATGAACGCGCCGCCGTACTGGTACAAGCGCGGATCAAAGTCGAACTGCCGCGGACGCATGCGCTGCAAGGCCATGAACGTGATCATCTCGTCCGGCTGGCGCGAGAAGAGGCGATAACGCCGCAGAATATCGGCCCGCGCGGCGGCAGTCGCGGTGAGGTCGACGATCCGGTCGCGCTGCGTCAGCGGGTCCAGGTCGGTATCCGCACCGCCGCTGCGCTCCTGGCGCACCTGCAGTGCGGCGGCGGTGTGGTACCGGTCCGCGCTCCAGGGCGGTGCGCCGCCAAAGAGCAGCTCATCTGCCTGGCGGCTCGGCAGCCCCCAGCGCGTCAGCGGCGCCATCAGGCCGAACCACGCCAGGACGGCCAGCCAAACGGCGTACCGGCCCCGTCCGGGTCGCGCGGACGCCGGCGACGAGACCGAATTGGCCACCGCTTCACTCACGTCAAAATGATGTCGAGCACGCCAAGCAGGCCAAGAACAACTCCCACGATTCCGTTGATCGTGAAAAAGGCAACGTTCACGTACCGCAGATCATGCGGGCGGACGAGCGAGTTTTCCACCGCCAGCAGCAGCGCCACCAGCGCCACGCCGGTCAGGTATAGCCAACCGAGGCCGGCCGTCAGCCCGACACCCGCCAAGGCCGCGATTGTGGTCGCGTGAAAGGCGCGCGTCAGCCACAGCGCCGGGCCGATGCCGATCTTGGCCGGCAGGCTGTGGACGCCGTGGCGGCGGTCGAATTCAACATCCTGGCAGGCGTAGATTACGTCGAATCCGCCGATCCAGAATAGCACTGCCACCATCAGTAGCCAGGCCGGCGCTCCGAGCGTCTGCGGACTAATGGCTATCCAGGCCGCAACCGGTGAAAAGCCGATGGCCGCGCCCAGCGCAAGATGCGACCAGCGCGTAAGGCGCTTCGTGTACGAATACAGACACAACAGGAGCAGCACCGGCGCGCACAGAATCAGCGGCCACGGGTTCCCGTACAGCCAGCGGAACCCCGCGCACGCCAACACAAAGGCCGCGCAGGCCGCAGCGAAAAACAGCCACGCGGCGCGTGGGCTGATGCGCCCGCGCGGCAGGGCCCGGGCCGCGGTGCGCGGGTTCATCGCATCCAGCCGGGCGTCCGCGAGGCGATTAAACGTCATGGCCGCGCTGCGGGCGCCCACCATCGCCAGCAGAATCAGACCGAACTGGGTCAACTGCGGCAACTGCGGCCGTGCGGCCAAAAAAGTCGCCAAGACGGCGAACGGCAGCGCGAAGAGCGAGTGGCTGAAGCGGATCATCTCGCCCCAGGTGTGAACGACGGAGAGGGCGCGACGCATGGGCTAACGCGGCTCCTCGTCGCCGGCGCCGGCGGCCGGTGAGGAACCCGGTCCCGTCCAGCGCGTATTGAGGCTATGTGGAATGGTAAGTAAATCGAGGACGCGTCCGACCACGAAGTCGACCAGGTCATCGATCGAGCGCGGGCGCATGTAGAAGCCGGGTGCGGCGGGACAGATGATGCCGCCGGCCTGCGAAACCCGCAGCATGTTCGCCAGATCGACCTGGCTAAGCGGCATTTCGCGCGTGACCAGAATCAGGCGGCGCGCCTCTTTGAGAGCGACGGCCGCGGCACGCCAGATAAGATTTCCGGCCAGCCCGGCCGCGACGCCGGCCAGCGTGTTGCTGCTGCACGGACAAATGACCATTGCATCGGTCGGGAAGGAGCCGCTGGCGATGCGGGCGCCCACGTCGCGGTAATCGTACAGCGTCGCGTTCTCCGCGTTCTGGCCGAGCATAGTCTCCAGCGTAACTTCCGTCAGCCCGAGCTCATCGCTCATGACGCGCTGCCCCGCCGGAGAGATCACCAGGTGCAGGTGCAGATCAGCTTGGACCAATTCCTGTGCAAGGCGCCGGGCGTACAGCGAGCCGCTGGCGCCGGTTATCGCCAATACCACTTGTTTCACGGCGTCACCGCTGGCGTGTTGGATTCAGGCCGCTTTTGCAGATCGCGCAGCCGCAGAAGGTCACGCTTGGCCCGCTTGGCCCCGTCGCCGTCTGGGTAGGCGGCGATGCAGGCCGCGAGATTGGCTTCACGCTCCGCGCGGTCGGGGGTGGCGGCCGCCCATTCCGCCATTATGTTGTCTTCGAGTAAGGCCTGGGGAAACTGGGCGGCGAGCTTCAGCAACTCATTGCGATAGTTGGCGCGATGCGGGTCCAGCCCCGCCAGGCGTCTGAGCGGCTCGTTTCCATAGCGCGGGTCATCGCGGTTGGCGGCAATCAGCTCGTATAAGTGCCGGGCCTCTGCCAGGTATGGGCCAGGGTCTACTTCCAAGCTGCTTTCCGGGCGGGCGCTGCGCGACAGCGGGCCGCTCGGCCGCGTAGCGGGCCGGCTTTCTGGCGCGTCGGCTTCGATAGCCGGCCTCAGCAGGTCGGCCGCGGCCGCCACGTCACCGCGCCGCAATCGCAGTTGTGCCAAGCGCAGGCGCGCCGCCGCCGACAAATGCGACTCGGGATAATTGGTGAGCAGCGCCTGCCAGACTTCCTCTGACTCGACGTGCGGGAAGTCGGAGTACGGCTCGCGCTCCAGCGCAATATCCGGCGCGAGCAGCTTCCGCAGGTCCAATCGCGTGTCGAGTGCGTGCGCCCGGATGTACAAGGCGCAGGGCACGTACCGGCTGCTGGGGTGATCGGCGATGAACCGGCGGCAGGCTTCCGAGGCCTCACGGCGGTCCGCCAGGAAGGCGCGCTGCAAGACGCCCACGAGCCGGTGCAACAGGTCGGCGCGTTTGTTCGCATCCGACAGGAACCAACTCAACATGCGCTCGCGATCGGCGCTTTCCAAGCGTTCCTCGATCAGGCTGAAGATGTCGCCGCTGACGTCGCGGGTGGCAAACATGGGCGCGCGAGGCCCATACACCGACTCCAGCACGCGGTAGCTCACTTCGTCAAAGCCGACGTAGCGCGCAAACAGAATGGCGGGCGTGGCGAACATGATCGCCATCACCGGTGCCACCGCGCCCCGCCGATAATTCGCGATGCGCGAAAACGCCATGATGATTCCCAGCATCGCGCAAGCCGCCAAAATGGCCAGCAGCCAGGGAGCCGACAGCAGCAGCTTCTGGTCAGGCGAGGAGTACGTGCCGAGCTGCTGCGGCGCGCCTTGCATAGCCAAGTACAGGTAAACGATTACCGGCAGCATGCCCACCAGGGCGGCCCCGAAGCGGAACGAGAGGCGGAACGGCTTGACGGCCGCCAGGATGCACGAGCCCACCAGCGTCAGCGCCATCCAGGGCATGTGCGCGAAAACGAGCACCGCGGCGATAAACGGCAGCGCGTACGCGAAACGGTAGAGGATGGCGACCGAAATCGGTACGGCCACGATTGAAGCCACCAGCAGCCCGAGCACCACGCCGTGCATCAGGTTCTGCTCGACGCTGATGGGGTAAATTACGAAGTCGTTGAGCGTCTGGGCCTGCTCGCCCCAGAACTTCAGCGGCTCAATGTAGCTGCGCCAGGAAAAATCGAACGCCCGCGCCACGTGCAGCCAGTGAATGAAGATGCATAGCCCGCTGAATAGCAGTAAATTCAGAAACAGCAGCAGCGCGGCGCGCACCGCATGGCGCGGGGGGCGGGCAGGCTGATTGCCCGCGAGCATGCTTCCGAGTTGTTCGGCCGGTTCAGCTCCGGCGGGCGCGTGCTCGGCGGGCGTAACGCC
>JAGPEO010000114.1 GCA_018056925.1 Phycisphaerae bacterium | reverse complement strand
GGGTAGGTCGGTTGAGGACACCGCATGCACGGTGCCGCCGTGCTTAAGCGTGTGGATGGCCGCCAAGTTCAGTAGGTCTTCGTTTTGAGGCGATTGTTTGGGGTCGACGTGCAGCTCGCCCGTCTCGGGATCAAAGCGCCCCCACTGGTGGCGGTCGATGGCAATGCTCAGTTCGGCCACGCGCGCGTGCATCGCGGCGGAGAGGATTTCCGCGAGATCGGTCGAGCCGCGATGCTTCGATATGGCCTCGGGCAGTAGCTCGAGGTGCTTCAGCTCGGCGGCACGAAACGCAGGCTCTGCGATCGCCCAGGCTTGAGCGTGCAGTTGCTGAAGCGGCGTCGGTTCCGGGTTACCCTCAATGCCCTGCGGCATTAGACCGGCATAGCGGCTGACGGAGCGGTACGTCGGCTGGAGCGAGTCCGCGGCCGCCAGGATCAAGGGCTCCTGGCGATCGCCCAAGAACTGGCAAACGGCGGCGTCAACACGGCCGCAGAAATGCTGCAGCCGTGCTATTTGGTCCGAGCCCACGGCGCTCTGTCCGAAGAAGATGGGGCCGCGGCGGCCTGACTGCACGGGGGTGCGTGTGTGCCATTGCACGCTTCTTTCGACCTCGGTCGGCGATACGGCTTCATCGATGTTGGCCGGCAGATTGGGAACGTGGACAGGCCGCAGCTCCAGGCGGTCCCCCTCGTAGAGGCGCACGTCGTTCTGCGCCAAAGCGAGAACGTAAAACCGGCGGTCTTGGTTGACTCCAGGTATCAGGGGCTTGATGTGAAAGCGCTCGCCGACGACGGATAGCGGATCGCACTTGTACGGGAGTTGGAATTCGTAGAGCTGATTCGGAGCGATTAGTGCCACCAAGGCCGCATCGCGCGGGTGAGAGTCGCGCGCCGTTTCCAGCACCGGGCGTGCCGCCTTCAGCAACTTGTCGGCCTCCGGCCGGCGAAAGCCGCGCTCCAGCAACGCTTCTTCGGCCTGTCGCAACAGGTTTTTTACGCGGATGCGGCTTTCCTCGGTTTCCGGGCCGGCCCCCAGTGGCACGTAAAAGGAAACACACGGTTCACTGTTGCCTTGAACGAGCTCGCGCAAGGTTTGAACTCCGAACGCCACCATCGCGCTATCCAGGTGAAAGGGGCTCGCATTACAGATTCTACGCCGCCCGGGCGCGCGGTCCGCACGAAGAACGGATCGGCGCCCTTTCGGCCTCAAGTGGTCCGATCTGAGACGATTTTCATTTCCGCACTACCGAAGTAAGCGCTGGACCTGGGTCAGTCGAACTGGTAGAGTTTGGCTTGGGTTTTGAAGCGAGGAGACGTTGGTCATGGACGACTTGCTGGTGCTTGATCGCGTGGAATCCACAGCGTCTGACTGCACGGGGTTTACCGTTCTGACCGAAGCCGAAAACGCGAGCGATGACGCGGATTTCGTGCCCGATGCGCTGACCGCGGATTCGGCGCAGGAGCCGGAGGCGTCCGCAGCCACCGCTGACGCCGAGCCGCCCCAGCCTGAGGCGGCTGAGGAGCTTTCCGAGCCGCGCACGGCGGATGCCCCGCCGACGGACCAGATCATCGAGTCGCTGCTCTTCTCGGCAGACGCGCCGCTGAGCCTGAACCGCCTCTCGGAGCTGGCCGGCTGTTCGGTGATGGAAGCGCGGTTGGCGATCGCCGATTTGAACGCGCGCTACACCGTGGCCAAGCTAACGTTCCGGATCGAGGAAATTGCCCGCGGCTATCAGATGATGACCTTGCCGCGTTTTCAGCCTTGGGTTTCGAAGCTGATGGCGCAGCGCGCTCAAACGCGCCTCAGCCCGGCGGCGCTGGAGACGCTTTCGATCATCGCCTACAAGCAGCCCATAATTCGCGCGGATATTGAAGCCATTCGCGGCGTGGCGGTGGGCGAAGTGCTGAACCGCCTGCGTGAGATGGGCCTGGTGCGCATCGTCGGGCGGGCCGAAGTGGTTGGGCGTCCGCTGCTCTACGGCACTACCAAGAAATTCCTCGACGTTTTCGGCTTGGCGGATCTCGAGGATTTGCCGCCGCTGGAGGCGCTAAACCTGCGGCGCCGAAAGCCGGCGGAGGATGGCGGCGCGGCCGATGAGCAGAGCGCGGCACCGCCCGCAGAGCGCCTGGCGGCCAGCGCGTAGCTTGGAGATCGCGGGGTCAGGGCTTGGGGCTGAAGACGTATCGGGGGTTTCCCGGGGGCATCGCTCTTTCTTTGAGGGCTTGGTTTTTCCGTATAATGCGAACGTGCGGGAGTCTCTGCGAGGGTAGATGCCGGAAGTTACCAAGCCATCGATCGAAGAATCCGGCGCGTCGCGCGCGGCTTCTGTGACGCGTGCGCGAGCGTTGGCGCTTCGCGTGGACGAGCTGGGGCGTAACCGCCCTGATCTGGTCCTAATTTTGCCGTACATGGTGTATTTGCTGCTGCTGGGGCTGGTCGGGCTGGTACCGGCCAAGTGGGAGTGGGCGGCGATCGTCGTGCGCGGCGTCGGGTCGCTGGCGGTAGTCTACGCGTTTCGGCGCCACTTGCCGCCTCTGGGGTGCCCTTATTGGCTGATCGCGGTGGCGGGTGGAGTCTTGGCGGCGTGGTTGTGGTACGCCGGGCAGTACGTGTTTGACGCGTGGGGGCTAGGCGGGCGACTGCCTCTGTATCCTGGACGGAAAGAGGTCCTGGACCCGCGCGACCTGCTCGGGGCGGGACGGCTGTTTTGGACGACAGCGGTGCTGCGTGTTGCGGTCGCGGTTACGGCGGTGCCGGTCGTCGAGGAGCTGTTCTGGCGCGGGTTCATGCTGCGGGCGCTGCTCAATTGGAACGATTTCGAGCGCGTGCCCGTCGGGACGTTCGGCTGGACGGCGTTTATCGGCACTGCTTTGCTGTCGACGCTGCAGCATCCGGACAATTGGGGCGTGAGCATCGCGTGCTGGTTGTTCTACAACGCGCTGTTCTACTGGAAACGCAGTCTGGCCTGCCTGATGCTGGTGCACGGCCTGACCAACCTGGTGCTGTACTTCCACGTACTGCGCGTCGGAGATTGGGCATTTTGGTAGATCGCGGGGCGGACCGCGCTTATGGCTGCGTGCGGTGGCCTGCGGGGTTGGGTCCGGCCGGAGCCATCCGGCTCTACGGCTTGAGTTGGGAAGGGGGCGCGATATAACTATGCGGGCTGCCGTGGACCGGGGGCTACCCTGCGTGCCTCGGAGGTGCACAGTGAAACGAGTCTTGTTAGGCGCAGTGTTGGTGGGATTGCTGGTACCGCTCGCGGCGCGCGCGGATCTAGAAGAGGGCGCCTTCGCGCCGGATGTGGATGCGGTCGACTGGCTGAACACGGACGGCAAATCGCTGTCGATATCCGAGCTGCGCGGCATGGTGGTGGTGCTGTATTTCTGGGAGTCCTGGCAGCCCCAGCAGAGATACTTGCTGCGCTCGAGCAACTTCGCGGAAAACCAGCTTCGCCAGGCGGGCGTTTTCTTGATTGGCGTAACCTCGGCCGGCCGCAGGACGGTTGAGGACCTGATCCGTCAGGAGCACATATTCTTTCCGATCGCGTTGGGCTCGCGCGCGGCGGAAGCGTACAAAATCGAGCCCGAGGATATGCCGCGTGTCGTGATTATTGATCCGAGCGGCGCGGTCGTGTTTTCTGGCCCTCCTAATGTGGGCACGGTAACTCAAAAGGTGCAAAAACTCGTTTTCGAGGAGGCCCCGCCGTTTCGGACGCATCCGCGTCACGCCGAGAAAGCGCGCAAGGCGTTGGAGGCCGCGCGCGAAGCCTTGAAGCGGGAGGACTACCAGGAGGCCTTCGTCAAAGCGCGCGAAGCTGAGGACCTGGCCTTGGCGGATGACCGCTTGAAGCTGCGTTGCCAGGAGATGATTGATTTGGTGGACGCCATCGGGCGGGATCGGCTGCATCAAGGCTTGGCGCTCATCGAGACGCTCCAATACGAAGAGGGCGTGAAGGTTATCAATGAAGTCATAAAACAGTTTCAGGTGGCCGGGTGTGGCAAGGCTGCCCGGCGCCGGTTGCGCCTTCTCAAAGACCAGTATCCGCAGGTGCGCCAGGTTGCGGACAAGCTAGGGCGCGAAGATGAAGCTCACACGAAACTGGTCTCCGCGGCCGAGAAGCTGTGGCGACGCAAGTTCGGCGAGGCGTATAGCGCGCTCCAGAAAATCGAGGAGGAATACAGCGGGACCAAGGCGGCTGAGACCGCCAAGGTCATCCGCGATCGCATCGACGCGAACAAAACGCTCAGGCAAATCGTGCTTGACAATGACGCCCGGAAAGTCTGCGAAGACCGGCTGGCGCGGGCGCGCAATTTCATCGAGACCCGCCGATACGAGGATGCCCGAAAAACGCTCCGCAGCATCATCGATGAATTCCCGCAGACCAGCTACGTGGAGGAGGCCTACAGGCTATTATCCGAAATACCCTGAGAACGGTCGGGCCGCGGCCCGGCCGCGTACGGACGTGAGGGACCCTCGAGGGTCATGAACAACAAGGATCCGTATCAGATTCTGGGCGTCGCCCGCAACGCCAGTCCCGAAGAGATTAAGCGTGCTTATCGGCGGCTGGCCAAAGAGTACCATCCGGACCGGAATCCGCAGAACAAGGAGGCCGCCGAGCGCAGATTCAAGGAAGTGCAGGCGGCGTATGAGGTGCTGGGCGACCCGGAGCGGCGAGCTCAGTACGATCGCTTCGGGGCGGGCGGTCCACGACCGGAGTTTCACAACTGGGGCCGTGGCCGGCCGGCCGAACAGCCCTTCGGGGTCGAGTTCGATTTCGGCGATCTGGGGGATTTGACCAGCATTTTCGAGCAGTTTTTCCAACGTGGGCCCGGGCGCGCAGGTGAGCGGCGTGGGGCGCGGCGGACGCGGGTGCGTGGGGCCGAGCTGCCGCGCGGCGCGGATATCGAGTACCCGGTGGAGATCTCGTTCGACGAGTCGCTGCACGGCACGAAGCGCGAGGTGGTCTTACAGAGCCCCGAAGGCAACGAGCGCCTCGAGGTGCGCATCCCGGCCGGCGTTAACGACGGTCAGCGCATCCGCGTGCCGGGGCGCGGGCAGCCGGGTGCGGGCGGGCGCGGCGATCTACTGATTCGCGTTACGATCCGGCCGCACCCGTACTACCGGCGCGAGGGTCTGGACGTGCTGATGGATTTGCCGGTCACGCTGACCGAAGCGGCGCTGGGGGCGCGCGTGGAACTGCCCACGCCGGAGGGGCGGACGATTGTGTCGGTTCCGCCGGGCACGGCCAGCGGGACCAAGCTGCGGCTGCGCGGGCGCGGAGCTCACGACGCGCGCCGCGGCACGCGCGGCGATTTGCTGGCGGCGGTGCGCATTGTTCCGCCCAAGACGCTTACCCCGCGGGCACGCGAGCTTCTGGAAAGCCTGAGCCGCGAGGTTCCGCAGAACCCGCGCGAAAAGTGGGGCGGTTAAGGGAAATTGATGCCACAAGCCCGCCGCAGTCTCTCCGGACGAATGGCAGTGCTGCTGATCGTATACGCGCTGCTCTTGCTGGTGTGTGTGGCACTGTATTTCTTCATCACCAACCGGCTTGCGGCCAGCGTGGCGCGCATGGCCGCGGGCGAAGTCGGCCGGGAAGTTGTAATAGCCGAGCTTTCGCGGTTGGTGGCGATCATGCTGGGCTGTTTTCTGGCAATACTGGCGTTTGCAATTGGGGCGTACACATTCATCGGGATCGGGCGCGCGATATCGCGGCCTACGGCCAGTGGCAAGCCTACGAAGTATGTAGATGCGTGGAGTCAGTACCGCATTTCGGAGGAACAGATTCGGGCGGCGACGGAGGAGGTGGATGACCGAAATGCGACTGAGGACCCGTCGTCTGGGCGCGACGACGACGATCCGAGCTAGCCTCCACAGTCTGTTCTGACGCCCTGCGCCGCCCTCCGCGTTCTTCCCGCAGCATCCGAGCGGTCCACGCATGCGGCGACGGCGATGTCGCCCGTGACGTTCAGCGTGGTGCGGCACATGTCCAGCAGGCGATCAACGCCCAGGATGATGCCGATCGACTCGGCCGGCACGCCGACCGACTGCAGCACTACAACTACCAGCGGTAGCGAGCCGCCCGGCACGCCGGCGGTTCCGATGCCCGCGAGCACGCACATGATCGCGACCTTGATCTGGTCGGCCAGGGTCAAGTCCACGCCGAAGACCTGCGCCAGAAACAGGACCGTGACGCCTTCGTAAAGGGCGGTGCCGTTCTGATTGGCGGTTGAGCCGACCGTCAGCACGAAATTTCCGATTTCGCGCCGCACGCCCAGGTTTTTCTCCGTGACGCGCAGCGAAACCGGCAACGTGGCATTCGACGATGATGTGCCGAACGCAGTCAGGATCGCGTCGGAAACACGCCCGTAGAACCGCAATGGGTTGATGCGCGCTACCAGAGCCAACATCAGTGAGTACACGCCGAAGAAGTGCAGCGCCAGGCCGGCCAGCACCGTCGCCATGTACCACGCCAGCATTTTTAATATGTCGGCTCCCAGCCGGGCCGAAAGGGCAAAAACCAGGCCCGCCACCGCCAGCGGGGCCAGGCGCATGGCCAGGCCGACGATGACCATTACGACGTCGTAGATTCCCTCCAGCACGGCGATCAGCGGTTTGGTGCGCTCGGGCGTGAGCGTCAGCGCGATGCCGAAGATCAGAGCGAAGAACATCACCGCCAGCATGCCGCCGCCGGGGGACGAGCCGTCCACCGCTCCCACCATTTCGCGCAGCAGATTCCGCGGAATGAGATCGAGCAGCGCGTCCCGCAACGGCTTGGCCTGACGCGCCTGGGCCAGCTCGCGCCCGGCCTGCTCTTCATATTGGGCGCTCAAGGCGGCCCGCTGCTCGGCTGAAATACGCTCGCCGGGCCGCAGGGCATTCGCCAGGCTGACGCCGATGATGACCGAAATCGCGGACAGACCCACCGTAAAGACCAGCGTCATCAGGCCGACGCGCCCCAGCCGGCGGACGTCGCCGATGCCCGCCACGCCCAAGACCAGCGCCGAGAACACCAGCGGCAGCACGACCATGAATATCAACCGCAGGAAGATTTGTCCGAGCGGTTCCGCAACGTACTCGATGGCCCAGGTCAGGTGCGGGCTTGCCAAGCCGTCCGGCCCGTGGCCGAGGCGGTTCGCGACCAGGCCGGCGACGGCCCCAACGATCAGGCCGATGAGAATTTGCCAGTGTAAAGCGGGCCAGCGGCGGCGGTTTTTGGCCTGCGCGCCGGGCTCGGGGAGCGTTGTCGGCGAAAAACGATCCGGCTCTGTCATGAACGCACCGCCGTATCAGAGGCCGCGGCAATTATCGACCGGTCCTCAGGGGCGGCAAGCCGGCGCGCGTGAGAAGGGGGTGACCGCGGTTGCGGTTGGCGTGCGGTTAGTTCTTCACCCGCTTCCAGGTGGCGCTGCGGACGCGATACTGCTCGCCATTGACCCAGAAAGCCCAGTCCTGCTGTATGCGATCGTCGCTAATGAACGTGATACTCGTGTTGTGGCAATGGCGGTTCTTGGCCACGTCCAAGTTGGTGCTGTCGTGGTAGACGAACGACAGGCGCTGCGGATCATCAAAGTTTGTGGCGCGCATGCGCGTTTGGTGGTTCAGCGGGCAATAATGAGTGACCACCAAAGTCGAGTCGCCGTCCATGTGATACATGTTTACGTACTCACGCACCGTGTCGGGGAAGTCGGTCTGCAGCACGGTCTTGCCGCCGGCGGTGACGCGAAATACGGTCTTGAACTCCTTGATTCCTTCAGGGACGGCCAGCGGCGCGTTTTCCATCTCCCACGTGCCGGCCAGCGACTTGAGGCGCTCAAACGCCTGCTCCGCGGGGGTGGGCGTTTTGACGGTGATGTTTTCCGGCGCAAGTATGGTGGGTTGGCTGGCGGCGGCCGGCATGCTGGTGGCGGGCTGGGTGGTCGCGCCGGGCACCGGCTCGATCTTCTTGATGCGCAATTGCGGTGCGGGCGAGAGAAGCGGCGGCGTCTGAGCCGGCGCACTGGCGGCCGGAGCGGGCGAATTCGCCGGTTGCGCGGGTTTGGCCGGTTGCGCCGGCTGCAGTGGTTTGGCCGGTTGCGCTGGTTCAGCCGGTTGCACCGGTTGTGCGTTTCGGCCCGGTTGCGCGTTTTGGGCCGGTTGCGAGGGTTTGGCCGGTTGTCCGGCTTGGGCCGGTTGCCCGGTGTTTTGGCGCGAAGCAGCGTAGGCCGCGACAGCAAAAACGGCCGCGATGGTCAGTACAGCAAAGGCGTTGAAGCGGCGCATCGTTCATCTCCTTCAAGGGCAGCCCAGGGCGCCCGACGGACCGGCTCAAGTTTCGGCTCGGCTGAGGCGGATTTTTGCGGACGGGCGGGCGGTTGTCGAGGGTCCTTTGTGAAGAAGACTTCTGAGCTATCCCCGAAGTTATCCGAGCAAGGCGGGGCACGGTTTGACGGGTTACGAGTTACAGCGATAGAGTAGCCCTGCACGGAGGGATGGGCGAAACGGAGCCTACCGAGAGGTCAAAACATGATGGGCGAAGCGGGAAACAGCGAATCCGGGATTACGCGCAGAGAGTTCGTGCAGACCGCGGCCGCGGCCGGGCTGGCTATGACCATGCCGGCCTGGGCTCAGGCGCCGAAGGAGGCGGCGGGGGGCGCGGCGGCGAGCGAGGCCGCGGGGGATGAGCTGGCGGTCGGCATCATTGGCTCGGGCAGCCAAGGTCGGAACTTGCTGCTCAACTGCCTCAAGATTCCCGGCGTCCGTTTTGTCGCGGTGTGCGATATCTGGCCGTACAGCCGGCGGTATGCCATTAACACGCTAAAGAAGTACGACCAGGTCGTGAACGGTTACGAAGATTATCGCGAGATGCTGGATAAGGAAAAGCATCTGGATGCGGTGATCGTCGCGACGCCGGACTGGATGCATGCCGAGCACACGATCGCCTGCCTCAAGGCCGGCAAGCATGTGTACTGCGAAAAGGAGATGGCCAATACGACGCAGTCCGCGCAGGAGATGGTGCGGGCGATGCGTGAGACGGGCAAGCTGCTCCAGATTGGGCACCAGCGCCGCAGCAATCCGCGTTACTGGCATGCCCTGAAGATGATCGAGAAAGACAAAATCCTGGGGCGCGTCACGCACTGCTATGGCCAGTGGAACCGGCCGCGGCTTTATGAGATCGGCTGCCCGAAAGGTGAGGAGCTGGACGCGGAAGTGCTCAAGCGTTTTGGCTATGACACAATGGAGCGGCTGTGTAATTGGCGCTGGTACCGCAAGTACTCCGGCGGCCCGATGGCCGATTTGGGCTCGCACCAGATTGATATATTCAACTGGGTGCTCAAGACCGTGCCGAGATCAGTGCTGGCCAGCGGGGGGCTGGATTACTACACCGAGCAGGAGGGCCGCGACTGGTACGACAATGTGATGGCTATTTACGAGTACCAGACTGCCGCCGGGACGGTGCGTGCGTTCTACGAAGTTCTCAATACGACCAGCAACGGCGGGTACTACGAAACGTTCATGGGCGACGAAGGCACGCTGGTCATCTCGGAAGATCCGAAGAAGGGGCATATCTTCCGCGAGCAGGCCGCCAAGCGCCGCGAGTGGGAGAACGAGGCCGACAAGGTCGAGCTGATGGACAGGGAAGCGATCGAGCTGAAGATCGGCGAGACGTTGACCGCCAGCGGCGAGAAAGACCCCGAGGGCCAGCGGCTGCTTGAAGAAAGCCAGAAGCCGCCGCACCAGTTACACCTGGAGAACTTTTTCACCGCCGTGCGGACCGGCTCACCGCTGAGTTGCCCGGCCGATTTGGCGTACGAGGTTTGCGTATCGGTGTTGAAGGCGAACGAAGCGGTGGAGAGCGGGAAACGCTGCGAGTTCAAGCCGGAGGAGTTCAAGGTCTGATTGCAGGGCAGTTTGTACACGGGTGCCTGGCGGAGAGGGCGAGTCGTGGGCGCCATGCCCAAGCGCGTGGGTGCCATGCCCAAGCTGTAAGCGCGGGCATGCCATTGGTAAACGCGCTCACTGTCCGCATGCGCCTGGTAAACGGCATCACCATCGGCTTGGTCGCTATCCTGGCCCCGTTGGCAGGCGTGCCGCGAGCGTTCGGTCAGGAGGCCGGCAGAGAAAACGAACTGAAGACCGGCAGCCGGGCGCCGTACGTCCATCGTCTGACGCTGTACGATGAGAACGGCGTCGCGATCGATCCACGGGATGAGTCTGCGGGGCCTTATTCGCCGCGCATGACCTGCGGCAAATGCCACCCGTGCGGAGAGATTGCCGGGGGCTGGCACTTCAATGCCAAGCAGGGCGGGGCGGCGGCCGGGCGGCCCGGCGAGGCCTGGCTGCTGGTTGATTTGCCGAGCGGCACGCAAGTGCCGATCTCCGGGCGTGGCTGGGCGGGCACGTTTAGGCCGGCGGACGAGGGGCTAAGTTCCTGGAAATTCATCAAGCGCTTCGGGCGGCATACGCCGGGTGGGGGCTACGGGATGCCGGACGCGGATGAGCTGCGTAGTGCGCCGGAGAAGGCGCGCTGGGCGGTTTCCGGGCCGCTGGAAATCGATTGCATGTTCTGCCACAGCGCGGACCTGCAACACGATCCGGCCGAAGCGGCCGTGCAGATCGAGGCGGAGAATTTCAAGTGGGCGGCGACGGCGGCGTTAGGCCTGGCGGCGATACGCGGCGAGGCACGCAAGGCGCCGGATGACTGGGATCCGGC
>JAGPEO010000113.1 GCA_018056925.1 Phycisphaerae bacterium | reverse complement strand
CCGTCATCATCAGCCGCAAACTGGCGATCCCCAGCCCGATCCACCCGCACGACACCAGCATTTGCAGCGATAACAATGGCGCTTCCCAATCCGCACTCTCGGCTCCCAGTGGGCGCAGCCAGTTGAATAGCAAGCTCAGCACGCCGTTGACCCAGATGATGGACGATATAGCTTGGGCAAAGCTGGCGAGCCTTACGTTCGGCACGCGCCGCATCAGCCGGGACAGGCCCCTCATGAACGCGGCGCTCGGCAGCGTCGCCCAGCCGGCCAGCAGGAGCACCTGGAAGTAGTGCGCCCAGAAATACGCCGCCACTCCCGCCAGGCTTAGAACCAGCCCCGTGCAGATGCCGGCCCGGATCAAGTAGCGCCGGTGGAAATACTTGGCCTCGTAATAAGCCATCGAGTAGCGGCGGGTCAGCAGCACCATGCCCGTCGTCGCGATTACCGGCGAGAGCAGCACACCGGCCCAGAGCGTGTCGAACCCGCGGCGGATGGCGTCAATCACATTCTGGGACGACGTGACCATGAACAGCATCGCGATAGCGACGATGACGCCCAGCAGCATGCCCCCGTAGATTACAACCCGGGCCGCCTCGTCCAGCCGGTCCACCTCCGCGCGGTCCGAATAAATGAGGTAGTCGCCGTACACGGAATCCGAGCACGGGTGTCCGCATTGCGGACATGAGCCGCTGGCGAATTCTCCGCGTAGCAGCGTGCCGCACTTAATGCAGTGCAGTTCCGCAACGACCCGGTCGTCGAGGTCCACTGGGGAGGGGGCCAGTTTGGTTGAACGCGACCATTGCATGGGACTGAGGATGACTCCCGCTCAGTCAGTTAAAATCGACGTTCCCGTTAACGTGACACAGGTCAACAGCTCGCCAGCACACTAACATGCCGGGCAAATCTCGCCAAGTGAATATCCGCTACGCCTCCCGCTCGCTGCCACCGGAGCCTCGATACGCCACGGCCGTCCCGAGACGATTATCCGCCAGCGGCCGCAAGCCTGCCGATAAAGCGGAACGTCACTCGCGCCCGCAAACGGCGCGTTTTGGACAACCCCGGTCGGCTCCGACGCGAAAGTGATTCCATCCCGCCCGCCGGAACCGTGGCCTTGTGTCTATCATCTCCAAGGCCGCATTCGGGCGGGCTGAACGGGACAGGTATCACAGAACGGGATTAACAGCATGGCCCACATTCGGCCACGGAACAAAAAGCGCGAGCATCGGCGGGCTGCCTTGAATGCGGCCCCCATAGTTATCGACGGCACGGCCGCCGAACGCCCGGTCACTTGCGAACTGGCGCCATCCGTGAGCCTGCGTGACAGCCTGGCCGTACAGCGGAACGCCCTGGCAAACGAGCGCACGTTCCTGGCGTACGCGCGGACGGCCCTGGTTTTCGCCGTAGCCGGGATGGCCCTCGTTCAGTTCTTCGGACCACTGGCGCTGCAACTTTTGGGAGGCCTGTTTATCTGCTTGGGCGTGGTAACGCTCGCGTTTGGGGGCTTCAGGTTTATGGGCGTCAGGCGGCGCCTACGGCAGTTCGCCGGCGCCGGCCGCCGGAACGGCCGTAACGAAGCAGCCATCGCGGGAAACGGGGCTAACGGACGACGGCGGCAAGAGGCCTGTAATCCCGCCTGACGATCAGGAATCCTGATTTCCTGCGTCCCAGCTTGCGTCCCAGTTCAGGTTATCATGGTATCGTTCTTGCATGGTTAGGACCGCGGCGACGCTACGGTCTTTGCCCCTGCCGGACACGGCTTTCGGAACCGCGTATGGATCCGCCGAATGCACCGCTGGTTACGACTATCCGCGAGCGCTGCCGCCGCTGCTACACTTGCGTGCGCGAGTGTCCGGCCAAAGCGATTCGCATCGCCAGCGGTCAAGCGGAGGTCCTGGTCGACCGCTGCATCGGCTGCGGCAACTGCGTGCGGATGTGCAGCCAGGGCGCCAAGCAGGTCCAAAACGGCATTCAAGCGGCCGAAGAGCTGCTCAAGAGCGGGGCGCGGGTAACAGCGATCATCGCCCCAAGCTTTCCCTCGGAATTTACGGAAATCGATTACGAGTTTTTCGTCGCGATGGTACGGGCGCTGGGGTTTCACCTCGTGCACGAGGTGGGGTTCGGGGCCGACCTGGTTGCGGCTGAATATCAGCGTCTGCTCCGGCTTTACCCGCGGCAGCGATTCATATCCACGACGTGCCCGGCCATCGTCGGGTACGTGGAGCGTTATCACCCCAACCTGGTGCCAAGCCTGGCGCCGATTGTTTCGCCGATGATCGCGACTGCACGGGCGCTGCGGCGGCTGTATGGGAAGAACCTGAAGGTCGTCTTTATAGGCCCTTGTATCGCGAAAAAAGGGGAGGCCAAGAGCGAACGCGTCGCGGGCGAGGTCGACGCGACTCTGACGTTCATCGAGCTGCGGGAGATGTTCCTGCACCATGCCATAAAGGCAGAGTCTGTCACGCCCAGCGACTTCGACCCGCCGCACGCCGGCACGGGCTCACTCTTCCCGATCAGCCGGGGCATGTTGCAGGCCGCCCAGATTCCGGAGGACTTGCTGTCGGGCGCGGTCGTGGCGGCCGATGGGCGGACCGAGTTCATCGAGGCCATCAAGGAATTCGAGCGCGGCGATCTCGACGCGCGCCTGCTGGAAGTGGTGGCCTGCAACGGGTGCATCATGGGCCCCGGCTCGAGCACGCGTGCCCCGCTGTTCAGCCGTCGCTCGCAGGTCAGCCGCTACGCCAAGCGCCGCATGTCCGATGCGGATCGCGAGTACTGGCACGAGCACTGGTCGGCCTTGTGCGAGCTGAACCTGCGGCGGACGTTCTCTCCGCATGACCAGCGGATCGAGATGCCGTCCGAAGAGCAGCTCACCCCGGTCATGGAGCGGATGGGCAAGTTCGCACCGGAGGATGAGCTGAACTGCGGCGCGTGCGGTTACGAAACCTGCCGCGAGCATGCGGTGGCCATCGTCAAAGGGCTGGCGGAAAGTGAAATGTGCCTGCCCTACACGATCGAGCAGCTCAAGAACACGTGCAAAGAGCTGGCCTACTCGAACGAACAACTCGCGAGCACCCAGGAAGCCTTGATGCAGTCGGAAAAACTGGCCAGCATGGGGCAGCTTGCGGCCGGCATTGCGCACGAGGTGAATAACCCGCTCGGAACGGTGCTGATGTTGTCGCACCTGCTGCTGGAGGAGGCGGCGGTCGACTCCGAAATGCGCGAGGACCTGAACTTGATCGTCAGCGAGGCGGATCGCTGCAAGAAGATCGTATCGGGTCTGTTGCAGTTCGCCCGCAAGAACAAGGTGGACTTCGAAAGCGTGGACGTGCGCGAGATCGTCGCCCGGTGTACGCGGGCCCTGCATGTTCCGGAGAACATCGAGGTTCACACCGCGCACGACGGGGACTATACCGAGGCCGAACTGGACCGGGATCAGATCGCGCAGGTGCTCACGAACCTGGCCAGCAACGCTATCGCCGCAATGCCGCAGGGCGGCAAACTGAGCATCCTTACCAACGGTGATGCGGACAAGGTGCGCTTCATCGTTTCTGATACCGGCATCGGCATCCCGCCCACCAATCGCAAGAAGATCTTCGAACCCTTCTTCACAACCAAGCCCGCCGGCGAGGGCACAGGCCTGGGCCTGGCCGTCAGCTACGGAATCGTGAAAATGCACCACGGGGACATCAAGGTGGAGTCGAACGCCGATGCCGCCGCGGGGCCCACCGGCACCACCTTCACCGTGACGCTGCCACGGCGCCGGCTGATACAAGCTGTGAATGGGAAGTAAAATGGACACTCTGCGAGTTCTGATCGTGGATGACGAGCCCGGCATGCAATACAGCGTGGCTCGCGCACTGCGGCACTTCACTGTCCAGCTTCCCGACGTCGAGGGCGAGGTCTGTTTTGAAACCGAAACGGCCTCCAGCGGTGAAGAGGGCTTGCAGAAGCTCGCCTCCTGGTCCCCGGACATCTTGCTCCTGGATTACAAGCTGGGCGATATGACCGGGCTGGACGTCCTGGAGCACCTGGTCAAGCACGAGCGCGAGGTGCTGACCGTGATGATCACGGCCTTCGCGACGTTGGAAACGGCCATTCGGGCCACAAAATGCGGGGCCTTCGATTTCCTGGCCAAGCCGTTCACGCCGGACGAACTGAAGGAGACCATCCGCAAGGCCTCGCAGCACCTGGTCATCCAGCGGCAAGCGCGCAAGCTGGCGGCCGAAAAGCGCCGCGTGCGGTTCGAATTCATCTCGGTGCTGGGACATGAGCTTAAGGCGCCGTTGGCCGGCATTGAAGGCTATCTGCACTTGCTCAAAGAGCGGACGGCCGGAAACGACCTTTCGGCTTATGACCACATTATCGAGCGCTGCCTGGAGCGTGCCGGCGGCATGCGCAAGTTGATCCTCGACCTGCTGGACATGACGCGCGTCGAGTCGGGCGAGAAGAAGCGCGAGCTGGTGAGCCTGGATGTGCGCGAGATCGCCAAGGGCGCCCTCGACACGGTCCGGCCCGACGCCGAGAAGCACAACCTTTCGCTGCAGTTGCACGGGGACGGGCCGGTGTTAATGGTCGCCGACCGCAACGAAATCGAAATAATATTCAACAACCTGCTTTCGAACGCGGTGAAATATAATCGCGCCGGCGGCCGCGTTGATGTGCACCTTTCCGGCGACGAGCAGCGCGTGACGATCGCGGTGAGTGACACCGGCATCGGTCTGACGCCCGACGACGCCGGCCGGCTGTTCCGCGATTTCGTGCGCATCAAGAATGACCAGACCCGCCACATCACCGGCAGCGGCTTGGGGCTGTCGCTGGTGAAAAAGCTGGCTTTGATGTACGGCGGAAACGCGACCGTAACGAGCAAGCCCGGCGCCGGCAGTACCTTCACCGTTACATTGCAAAAGAATGCGAGACCGCCCGGAGAACATGAACCGCGTGCAGATAATTAACTGGCTGCTGGAGAATGACTCCGCCCGGCTGGAGAAGCTGTGGCATGACGCGGATTCCGTGCGCCGCACGCACGTTGGCGACGCGGTGCACCTGCGCGGGCTGATCGAGTTTTCGAATCATTGTGCCCGGCAGTGCTACTACTGCGGTCTGCGGGCCGACAATCGCCTGATCGAGCGTTACCGCATGCCCGCAGACGAAATTCTTGCCTGCGCCCGCCAGGCCGCGAGCTTCGGCTACGGGACGGTGGTGCTGCAGTCGGGTGAGGACTACGGCATCACCAGCGAGTGGCTGGCGGATGTGGTGCGCCACATCAAGACGGAGACCGGCCTGGCCGTCACGCTCAGCGTGGGCGAGCGGAGCGCGGCGGAACTGGCGGCCTGGCGCGAGGCCGGGGCGGATCGCTACCTCCTGCGATTCGAAACGTCGAACGCGGAGCTTTTCCGGCGCATCCACCCGTCGCGGAATGGGCAGTTGAGCGACCGAATTGCGATCCTGCGAACGCTGCGGCAGCTTAACTACGAAGTCGGCAGCGGCGTCATGATCGGCATACCGGGCCAGACCTACGAGGACCTGGCGCGCGACCTGGAGCTTTTCCGCGAACTGGACCTCGACATGATCGGCGTCGGCCCCTTCCTGCCGCATCCGGAAACGCCGTTGGGGCAGTCTTTTGATCCCTTGATCCCTGGATCCCTTGATCCCTCTCCATCCGGCCAGGTCCCGAACTCGGAACTGATGACCTATAAAGTGCTCGCCTTGACGCGCCTGATGTGCCCGCGGGCCAACCTGCCCAGCACCACCGCCTTGGCAACGCTGAACCGCGACAGCGGCCGCGAGTTGGGCTTGATGCGCGGCGCGAACATCATCATGCCAAACCTGACGCCCCCCGCGTACCGCTGTAAATACGAGATTTATCCGGCCAAGGCCTGCCTGTTCGAGACGGCCGAGCAATGCCACGGCTGCATCCTGCGCCGCATCACGAGATTGGGACGCACCATCGGCACGGGCCACGGCGGCTCACCGAACTGGCTGGCACGTAGAGGGAACGATCAGGGGAGCAGGGAATCAGGCGGCCAAGAAGGCGCCGCGCGCGATTCTTGTCTCGAATTCCTCGATCCCTAAACCCCGAAGTCCCGAAATGCTCTAAAATATGACGATGCGACTTCCTGAAATGACGTTGAGCGACGGCGCGACGGATTTCATCCGCGACGCGGAACTTGAGACCGTACTGGCCTGCGCGCAGCCTGAGCCGGCCCGTGTGCGCGAAATAATTGCCAAGAGCCTCTCCAAGCAGGCTTTGAGCCTGGCTGAAACCGCCACGCTGCTCAAGGCTGATGATCCGGATCTGACGGAAGAAATCTTTGCCGCCGCCCGGCAGCTCAAGCGCGATGTCTACGGCAACCGCATCGTGCTCTTCGCTCCGCTGTACATCGGCAACCTGTGCAGCAACGATTGCCAGTATTGCGCCTTCCGTCGCTCGAACCCCGACGCGGTACGGCGCACGCTCAGCCCTGACGAAATCCGCGCGCAGGTGGCCGCGATGCAGAACCGCGGGCACAAGCGGCTGATCGTGGTCTTCGGCGAACACGCGCGCTACAACGCCGAGCTCATCGCGGACACCGTGCGGCTGATCTACACCGTCAAAGTCGGGCACGGCGAAATCCGGCGCGTCAACGTCAACGCCGCCCCCTTCGACATCGAGGGATTCCGCACCATCAAGGCGGCCCACATCGGCACCTTCCAGATCTTCCAGGAAACCTACCACCACGAGACGTACCGCCGCTATCACCCGTTGAATACGCGCAAGGGCGACTACCTCTGGCGCCTGGACGCGCTCAGCCGCGCCCAGGAGGCCGGCATCGACGACGTCGGCATCGGCGTGCTGTTCGGGCTCTACGATTGGCGCTTCGAAGTGCTCGGGCTGGTGGCGCACGCCCTGCACCTGCAGCAACGCTACGGCGTCGGGCCACACACCATCAGTTTCCCCCGCCTGCGGCCGGCCCAGGGTGTCATGCACCAGGACCAATACCTGGTCAGCGACCAGGATTTCAAGCGCCTGATCGCCATCCTGCGGCTGGCGGTGCCGTATACCGGCCTGATCCTGACCGCTCGCGAAGAGCCGGCGCTACGGCGCGAGGTGTTGGGCTTCGGCGTCTCGCAGATTGACGCCGGCAGCCGCATCGAGGTCGGCGGCTATACCGAGGCCGGCGATGCGCAGGTAATGGAGCGTGAGCAGTTCGAGCTGGGCGACATCCGCCCGCTGGATACGGTGATGCGCGAGTTGCTCGAAGACGGCTACGTGCCGAGCTTCTGCACTTCGTGCTACCGCCTGGGCCGCACGGGCGAACACTTCATGGAATTCGCGATCCCGGGCTTCATCAAGCGCTTCTGCACGCCGAACGCCCTGACCACGCTGTTGGAGTACCTGGTCGATTACGCCACCCCGCAGACGCGCGCCGCCGGCGAAAAGCTGATCGCGGCCGAGCTGGAGAAAATGGAAGAGGGGCCCCTGAAGCGCGAACTGCTCGACCGGCTGCAGCGCATCCGCGAGACGGACGCCAGAGACCTCTATTTCTAGCGCGCCCACTGTAGTGAGTAGCAGAGCCCGCGCGTGCCGCGCCGGAATCACGTGATAAGGTGATAAAGTGATAGAGTGATAAAGGACGATCCGCGGAATCCCTTTATCACTCTATCACATTATCGCTTTATCACCCGGTTGCCGGGGTTCAGCCGGCGGTTACACTAAACTATTCCGTGCTGTTGATTGCGGCGCCCTCGGAGCTTGGCGAAAGCTGGCGCGTTTTGCGACGCTCGGCCGCGGTCGACGGTGCGGTCTAACCTGGATTTGGACATGTATGTCATCGTAGTCGGCGCGGGCGAGGTCGGTTTCCACATCGCGGACCGCCTGTCCAAGGAGGGACACGACGTCACCGTGGTCGAGCGCGACGTGGAAAAGGGGCCCATCCTGCGGGCCAAGCTCAACGCCTCGATCGTGCTCGGCAGCGGGGCGACGGCCGAAGTCCTCGAGCAAGCCGGAATCGACCGGGCCGACCTGTTCATCGCCGTCACCGACCAGGATGAGGTCAACCTGGTCGCCTGCCTGCTGGCCCACGAGCGCAACACCCGCCGCATCATCGCGCGCATCAAGGGCGTCGAATACACCGGCGCCGGCTGGACCGAACGCATCGGAAAGCTCGGGATCGACCTGCTCATCAATCCGCAAAAAGTCGTGGCCGAGGAGATTCACCGCATCGTCTCGTATACGACGGCCGCCGAAGTGGCCGAGTTCGCGGGAGGCCGGGTGGTGTTCCTCGGATATGCCATCGGCCGCAACAGTTCGCTGGCGGGTATTTCGCTGCGTGACTTGGCCGGCATCCGCGGTTTGTATCGCATGGTAGTCACGGCCATCGCCCGGAAACATCGCACCATCATCCCCCGGGGCGAAGACACCATCGAGGAAGGCGACATCGTTTACTTCGTCTGCCACAAGCCCGATGTGCCGGCCATCGATTACTTGTTCGAATTCGAAAAGCACCCCTCGAAAACCGTCTTCATTCTCGGCGGCGGCGGCGTGGGGGCGGCACTGGCCCGCAAGCTGGCCGGCCTGGGAATCCGCGTCAAGCTCATCGAACATAACGCCCGGCTTTGCGAGCGGCTGGCCGAGGAACTCGATAACGTGGCCGTGCTGAATGCAGAAGGCATGGACATCGATACGCTCAAGCACGAGGGGATCGAGGGCTGCGACGCCTACGTCGCGGTCACGCAGGACGAACAAACCAATATTTTGTGTTCCTTGCTGGCCAAGAGCTACGGCGCCAAACGCGCCATCGCCATCGTCGACCGGCACGAATTCGTCACGCTGGCACCATCGCTCGGCGTGGACGCCTGTGTCAGCCCGCGCCTGGTCACCGCCAGCGCCATCCTCAAATACGTGCGCCCGCCGGGCGTGACCTCGCTGGCCACCCTCGAACACGGCAACGCCGAAGTGCTGGAAATAGTTATGCCGACCGCAAGCCCCGTGCTCGGCCGCCCGCTCAAGGACATCGACGTTCCCGAGGGCGCGGTAATCGGGATTATTGTGCGCGGCTCGGAGGTAGTGATTCCCAGCGGCGAGGATCACCTGGAGGCCGGCGACCACGTGATCGTATTTGCATTGCCGGAAGCCATACCCCGCATCGAGCGCTTCCTCAAATGAACGTCCGGTTGACCCTCTATGTGCTCGGCGGGCTGCTAATCTTCCTGGGCGCCGCATTACTGCTGCCCATCCCGTTCTCGATCTGGTACCACGACGGCCAGCTTCTGACGTTTGTGCTTAGCGCCGCGATCACCAGCCTGGTGGGGGGCTTCCTGTTCTGGCGCTTCCGCCGGGAACGCGAGGAAATCACGCTGCGCGAGGGCTTCGCCGTCGTGACCTTCGCCTGGATCGGCTTCGCCCTGTTCGGCAGCCTGCCCTACATCATCTCCGCCAGCCTGACCAACCCGGTGAATGCGTTTTTTGAGTCCATGTCCGGCTTCACGACCGCCGGGGCGTCGGTCTTCACTGACGTCGAGGCCGTTCCCAAAAGCGTGCTCTTCTGGCGGGCTCTTACCCAATGGATGGGCGGTATGGGCTTTATCGTGCTGGGAGTCGCGATCCTGCCGCTGTTGGGCGTGGGCGGCATGCAGCTCTACGAGGCCGAGGCCCCGGGGCCGACCGCCGAACGCCTCACCCCGCGCATTCAGGATACAGCCCGCCTGTTGTGGGGCGTTTACGCCTTGCTGACCGGGCTGGGCCTGGCCCTGTTCTGGCTGGGCGAAATGGATTTCTTCGACGCCCTGTGCCACACGTTCACCGCCGTTTCCACCGGCGGCTTCTCGACGCGCAACGCCAGTTTCGCAGCCTTCAGCAGCTACAGCCAAATGGTCGCGCTGGTCCTGATGCTGCTGGGCGGCGTCAACTTCTCGCTGCACTACTACGCCCTCAAGGGCCGCGCGCAGAACTACTGGTCCAGCAGCGAGTTCCGCTTCTACTTGGGCGTCCTGGGCGGCGCCACGCTGGTCGTCTTCCTGGCCAACCTGGCGCTGAGCGGGAACTGGCTGGCCAACCTGCGAAACTCGGCCTTCACCGTGACCTCCATTCTCACGACGAGCGGCTTCACGACCGCGGACTACGAAGCGTGGCCGTTCCTGTGCCAGGCCGTGCTGGTCACGCTGATGTTCGCCGGTGGCTGCGCCGGTTCGACCTCCGGCGGCGTGAAGCAGGTGCGTCTGCTGCTCCTCTTCAAACATGCTCTTTTGCAGCTCAGAGCGCTGGTTCACCCTCGGCAGGTCCGAATCCTGAAGCTGGATCACCGCCCGGTGCCGCAAGACGTCATGCAGGACATCCTCGGCTTCGTCATTCTGTTTGTTGGCTTTTTGGTGCTGGCGACGCTGCTGCTGGCGGCGGTCGGCATGGACCTGATTACCGCGGGTTCAGCGGTCATCGCCTGCATGAGCAACGTCGGCCCGGCGCTGGGAGAAGTCGGCCCGTCGAAAAACTACGCCGCGCTGCCCGCCTTCGCCAAGGTGGTGTTGAGCTTTGCAATGCTCCTGGGCCGGCTCGAGGTTTCGACCGTCCTGGTAATCTTCTTCGGGTCGCTATGGCGGAAGTAACCGCAATTCTGGTGCCGGGTAAGTCAGCCACGTATGATTACTTATGACAGATGAGCAAGAAGACCGTCCAGCAGCGGAATACGTCGCAGCGCGACACGATCGCGCAGGTAATTCGTGCCGCGCGCGGCCCGCTGACAATCGCCCAGATTCATGAGCGCGCCCAGCGCCGCAGCCGCGGCTTGGGTGTGGCAACCGTTTACCGCA
>JAGPEO010000001.1 GCA_018056925.1 Phycisphaerae bacterium | reverse complement strand
CCGGAAACCAACCCGCAGGCCCACAAAATCGCCGAGGCGATTCGCAACGAGTACTGCATCGTCGTGCGCGGCGACGTGCTGGCGCGGCCGCCGGGGCTCGTCAATCCCAAGATCAAGACCGGGGCGGTTGAGGTGCTCGTTCGCGAGGTCGAGATTCTTTCGACCTCGAAGACGCCGGTCTTCGAAATCGCAGACGAGATCGACACGAACGAAGAGACGCGGCTGCGGTTCCGCTATCTGGACCTGCGCCGCAAGCCGATGCAGCAGGCGCTGATCACGCGCCACCGCATCGCCAAGGCCATGCGCGATTACCTCGACACGCAGGGCTTCATCGAGATCGAGACGCCTTTTCTGACCAAGAGCACGCCGGAGGGGGCGCGCGACTTTCTCGTGCCGTCGCGCCTGCAGATCGGCAGCTTCTACGCCTTGCCGCAGTCGCCGCAGCTCTTCAAGCAACTGCTGATGATGAGCGGGTTCGACCGGTACATGCAGATCGTGCGCTGCTTCCGCGACGAGGACCTGCGAGCCGACCGACAGCCGGAGTTCACGCAGCTCGACCTGGAGATGTCGTTCGTGCAGCCGGAGGACGTGCTGCGTGTAACCGAAGGGTGCCTGGCGCACGTGATGCGCAGCGTGCTCGGCGTAGAGATTCCTACGCCGTTTCCGCGCATGTCGTACGCCCAGGCCATGGCTGAGTACGGCATCGACCGCCCCGATACGCGCTACGACCTGCGGATCAAAGACATCAGCGAGATCGCGGGGCGTTCCGACTTCACCATTTTCCGCGAGGCGCTCGCCAAGGGCGGCGTGGTGCGGGCCATCCGCGTGCCGGGTGGGGCCGACATGACCCGCAAGGAGACTGATACGCTGACCGAGGCGATGCGCGGCATCGGCGCCGGCGGGCTGCCGCTGGTGAAGGTCGCGGCGGCAGAGGGCGGGGCGCGGCAGCCGGTGTTCCAAACGGGCGTAGCGAAGTTCTTTACGCCGGAATTGACCAGCCAGGTGATGGCGGCGACGGAAGCGCAAGTGGGCGACATCATCTTCTTCGCCGCGGACACCGAGGCGAACGTTTGCAAGTACTTGTCGTGGCTGCGCTCGGTCATCGCGCAGAAGCGGAACCTGATCCCCGCGGGCCGGTGGAACTTCCTGTGGGTAGTCGATTTTCCGATGTTCGAGTACCACGAGGAGGAGGGGCGGCACTATGCGGTACATCATCCGTTCACCGCGCCGCGCGACGAGGACCTCGATCTGCTGGAACAGGAGCCGTCCAAGTGCCGGGCCAAGGCCTATGACGTGGTGCTGAACGGCATCGAGCTAGGCGGCGGCAGTATTCGTATCCATCGCCGTGACGTGCAGGAGCGCGTGTTCAAGCTGTTGCGGCTCAGTCCGGAGGAACAGCAGCTTAAGTTCGGGTTCCTGCTCGAGGCGTTGAAGTACGGCCCGCCGCCGCACGGCGGAATCGCGCTGGGGCTGGACCGGACGGTCATGCTGCTGACGGGGCGAGACCATATTCGGGACGTGTTCTCGTTCCCGAAGACGGCCCGGGCGACCTGCCCGATGACGGAGGCCCCCAGCCCGGTCACACAAGATCAGCTTGATGAGCTGGGGCTGCGCATCGCCCGTCCGGCGAAGGCGTAGGAGCAGAGCCGGGGCGCGTCGCCTCGAACTTCAAGCGCTAGTCCGTCCCTGCCGGAGCATAGGAAAGTAGGGCGTGCCGCCCCGAACTCTAAGCTCGCGGGGCGTGTCGCCCGACTTTACGCGTTCGTCGTCCCTACCGGAGCAAGAGCAGAGCCGGAGCGTTGTCGCCCCGGATTCTGAGCGTTGGCCCGTTTCCTAGCGGAGAAGACTCGATGAGACAAACCATAGGTAGTTCGTGGCGCGCCTGCTTGCTCGCCGCCGCCACTGCTTTACTGATTCTGGTCGTGTGGAGCCAGCTCTCGTCGCCGCCGGCCGCGCTGGCGCAGTCGCCGCCGGATGCGGGCGCGCAGCGGCTGGAGATGATCAAGCAGTTTGAAACGATGAACGCCAAGCTCGGCGAAATTGCCGGGTTGCTGCGGGAGATCCGGGACGATGCGCGGAAGGCGCATGGTGAAGGCGAGAAGCCGAAGCGGCCGTAAGTGACTCGAGCTTCAACTTTCCGGGGGAACAACCGCGCCGCGTTCCGGACGCCGCGCGCTGACGTTGCCGCTAAGGTCGTGCGTTCACGTCAAAGCAGGCTTTACGCTGAGTGCGCGCTTCCGAACAGCTCTTCGCGCAGGCGGTCCACGACGTAGTCGATCTTGTCCGGCGTGAGGTAGCTTCCCTCCGCGATGCGCGTTCGAAGCTCCGCCAGGCGGTCGTTTGAAACCGCCGGGGCGGGCCCATCTTCCCGGTGCGCGCCGGCCGACAGCTCGACGCGGTCCTGATCCAGCGCCTGGCCGGGGGCTTTGCTGTCCGGAGTTCTGTAATTGGCATCGCGGCGGTCGCGGAGGTGACCAGCGCACTCTTCTGGTCGAGCACAGGAAAGGGCAATTTCTATCATGCTGACACACACCTTCCCATCACCGCGCACTCGCGCGGCACGCGGAAACGGTTCCGCTCATGCTCCTCCGTGATGGTTACGGATCAATGCTGGCAAGCCGCCCGCCGCTCCGTCGGCGGCAGCTTGGTAACAGCCCGCTCGCTCAAAAGTTCTATCGGCTGGCCCCCATAAAAACTTTCGAAAAAAAGTGGCGATTCGCCATTTTTGAGGTCGCGCGGAAAGAGCGCAGCTCTGGGATCGCTGATTGCGGTTTTTATCAGGCTTGCCGCGGCATCGCGACGCGGGGCGCAAAAGAGCGAGGCGCCTGCCAATCTGGAGGTTGGCAGGCGCCTCGCTTGTTTGTTCACCGTTGATCCTTCGCCCTCGCTGTCGCTTTGGGCTCGGATCTAATGGGAATCGTTTCTTAAACCTTAGTACGCGCCACGTACTTCGTGTGCAGCAGCTTGTGCGACTTCTCGCCTAGCGGCTGACCGAGGAATTCCTTGTAAAGCTGCAAAACGGCCGGGTTTTCGTGGCTCTTGCGCAGCTCGCGATGTTCGTCTTCCTCGTAGATCGCCCGGATGCGGGCCAGGCGGTGGTCGTTCGTCGTCAGCCGCGGCTGCCCGCCGCCACCGATGCAACCGCCGGGGCAGGTCATCACTTCGATGAAGTGATACTGCTTCTGGCCGCTACGGACCGCCTCGATGACCTTGCGGGCGTTGCCCAGGCCGTGGGCGACCGCGACCTTCAGCTCGGCGCCTTCGAGGAACGACCACTCCGGCTTGGCGCCGGTGATCTTTGCGGACGCTTCCTTGACGCCTTCGAGGCCGGCGATCGGCTGCACGTGCAGATTCTCGAACGGCAACGGCTTGCCGGTCACGATTTCCCAAGCGGTTCTCAGGGCCGCTTCCATCACGCCGCCGGTATTGGCGAAGATGTCGGCAGCGCCGGTCGAGATGCCCAGCGGGGCGTCCATCTTCTCATCCGGCAGTTGCTCGAAGCGGATGCCGGCCTGCTTGATCATGCGAGCCAACTCGCGAGTGGTCAGGACCGCATCGACATCCTGCACGCCGCTGTCGTTCATCTCAGGCCGCTGGCACTCGTACTTCTTGGCGGTGCAAGGCATGACCGACGCCACAAAGATATCTTCCGGCTTCTTGCCGATCTTCTGGGCGTAGTAAGTCTTGGCGACCGCGCCGAACATCTGCTGCGGCGACTTGCACGTGGACAGATTCGCCGTCATGTCCGGGTAGTAGTGCTCGAGGAACTTGATCCAGCCCGGCGAGCAGCTCGTGAACATCGGCAGCGGACCCGGCGTGTGATGATCGTCCTTGTGGCCGTTGCCGCCGCCCTTCTTGGAATCGACCAGGGCATGCTTGAGCCGCATGAGCAACTCGGTGCCCTCTTCCATGATGGTCAGGTCGGCGGCGAAGTTCGTATCGAACACACCGTCGAATCCGAGACGCCGCAGGGCGGCGGTCATCTTGCCGGTAACGCGCGTGCCGGGCGGGTAGCCGAAGCATTCGCCCAAGGCGGCGCGAATGGCAGGGGCGGTCTGCACCACAACGTGCTTGTTGGGGTCATCCAAGGCTTCCCAGACAGCCGCGATGTGGTCCTTCTCGGTGATTGCGCCGACCGGGCACACGGCCCCGCACTGGCCGCACTGCACGCACACGACTTCGTCCAGGTTCTGGCAGAAGGCCGGACCGATGACGGTCTTGAACCCGCGGTTCTGAGCCCACAGGGCTGCGACGCCCTGGACGTTGTTGCAGACCGTCACGCAACGCCGGCAGGCGATGCACTTGGCGGTGTCGCGGGTCAGAGCGGGCGTGCTGGTGTCGCGGAAGCGAGCGGCCTTGGCGCCGGGGTAGGTGATGTCCTTAACCCCAAGCTCACGCGCCACGGCCTGCAGCTCGCAGTCTTCACTGCGGTTGCAGGTCTGGCAGTCGCCGTCGTGCTCGGAGAGGAGAAGCTCGACGACGGTGCGGCGCGCCTGGCGCACGCGGCGCGTGTTGGTTTTTACTTCCATGCCCTCAGTCGCGGGCTGGGAGCAAGAGGCCACGAGCGTACGGGCGCCCTTGATCTCCACCGTGCACACGCGGCAGGCGCCGATGGCCTGCACGTCCTTAAGATAGCACAGCGTCGGAATCCGGATGCCGGCCTTTTGGGCCGCTTCCAGGACACTGGTTCCCTCGGGAACCTCGACGGGGATGTTGTCAATCGTAAGCTTTGGCATGTATCAGTCCTCTTGCCCTTACTGCTTGCAGGGCGGAACTTTACCTTCGGAACCCGCCGGCGCCCGGTAGTCGCACCGCAGGCAACGCTTGGCTTCGCGCCGCGCCACGGCCTCCGACCAGGACAGCTCGACCTCCTGGAAGTTGTTCTTGCGCTTGCTCACCGGAATCATGGCCTGCTTGGCCCGCGGGTACTGCACCGGATCGGCGTCCGGGTCAAACTCGGTGTCCGGCTGCTGGTTCTCACGCCAGAAGGCGTGCTCGGCCCCGGTGAGCATCTTGTCGATCGCCACAGCCGCTTTTTCGCCATCCGCGATGGCGCCCACGACCGACCAGGGTCCGACGGCCGCATCGCCGCCGGCGTAAATCCACGGCACTGAGGTCTGCCCGGTGATTCGGTCCGCGGCGATGAAGCCGGAACGATTCACCTTCAGGGCCTGGCCGTTGAAGATTTCGGCCGTGTCGAGTTTTTGTCCGATGCCGGCGATGATCATGTCGGCCGGGACGATGAAGTCTTCGTCTTTGCCGTCGACCGGCCGGCGACGCCCGCTGCGGTCGAACTCGCCCAGGACCATGTGGCGGCACTTGAGACCGGCGACCTTGCCGTTCTTCTGCACGACTTCAAGCGGGGCGACGAGGGTCGCGATCCGTACGCCTTCGTGCTCGGCTTCGTCAATTTCTTCGGCGAAGGCGGGCATTTCGGCACGCGTTCGGCGGTAGAGCACGGTAACCGACTCGGCTCCCAGGCGGATTGCGGTCCGAGCCGCGTCGATCGCCGAATTGCCGCCGCCGATAACGACCACGTTCTTGCCCACCTGGGCGGTGCCGCGGACGTTGTACTCGCGGAGGAACCGCAGGGCGTCGACCACGCCGTCGGCCTCTTCGCCGGGGATACCCAGCTTCGAGCCTTGCGGAGCGCCGACGGCGAGGAACACGGCCTCATAGCCGTCCTTGCGGAGGCTCTCCAGCGTGAAGTCTCGGCCGAGACGCATGTTCAGCTCGATGTCCACGCCGAGCCGCTCAATCATGCGGATTTCGCGGGCCAATTCCTGCCGCGGCAGCCGGTAGGCGGGAATCGCCTGCACCAGCATGCCACCCGGCTGTGACTCGGCCTCGAACACCTTCGGGCGGTAGCCGAGCCGCGCCAGGAAGTACGCACACGACAGGCCGGCCGGGCCGGCGCCAATGATGGCGATCTTGCGGCGGGCGTTTTCCTCGTTGTCCTGCACGGAGGGGAGCTGAACCGTGACTTCCTGTTCAGCCATGAAGCGTTTGACGCCGCGAATGGCGACCGCTTCGTCGAGGCTGCCGCGGCGGCACTTGTCCTCGCAGGCGTGGAAGCACACGCGGGCGCAAACGGACGCGAACGGGTTGCGATTGCGATGCAGCGCCAAGGCCTCGGCGTACCGCTTTTCGCCCACCAGCGAGACGAACCCGGGCACGTCCACGCCGGCCGGGCAGGCGCTCTGGCAGGGGGCTCGCACCAGTGACGGGCACACGCCGGCCGGGCAGCGCTTCTCGCGAATGTGGGCGTCGTACTCGTCGCGGAAATATCGAATGGTGGACAGGACCGGGTTGGGGGCGGTCTGACCCAGCCCGCACAAGGCCGTGTCCTTGATGGTCTGGCCCAGCTCGATCAGCTTCTCGACGTCGCCTTCCTCGCCCAGGCCTTCGCAAATGCGGCTCACGATTTCGAGCATGCGCTTGGTGCCGACGCGGCACGGCGGACACTTGCCGCAGCTCTCATCCTGGCAGAAGTCCAGGAAGAAGCGGGCCACGTCCACCATGCACGTGTCCTCGTCCATGACGATCATGCCGCCGGAGCCCATGATCGCGCCCAGTTCGGTCAGCGACTCGTAATCGACCGGAACGTTCAGGTGCTCTTTCGGGATGCAGCCGCCGGACGGGCCGCCCATCTGGGCCGCCTTGAACTTCTTGCCGCCCGGAATGCCGCCGCCGATGTCGTGGATGATCTCGCCCAGCGGCATGCCGATGGGCACTTCGACCAGGCCGGTGTTGTTGACCGCACCCGCCAGGGCGAACACTTTGGTGCCCTTGCTCTTCTCGGTGCCGTAGGAGCCGTACCAGTCGGCGCCCTTGTGCATGATGACCGGCACGCTGGCGAAGGTCTCGACGTTGTTCAGGCAGCTCGGCTTGTCCCACAGGCCTTTGACGGCCGGGAACGGGGGCCGTGGACGCGGCTCGCCGCGGTTGCCTTCGATGCTCGTCATCAGGGCGGTTTCCTCGCCGCAGACGAACGCGCCGGAACCCATGCGGACTTCGATATCGAAATCGAAGCCGCTGTTCATGATGTTCTTCCCCAGCAAGCCGCAGTCGCGGGCCTGCTTGAGGGCGTGCTGGAAACGCTCGACCGCCAGCGGGTATTCGGCACGGATATAGGCAAAGCCCTGGTGCGCGCCGATGGCGTAGGCGGCGATGGCCATGCCCTCGATTACGCTGTGCGGATCGCCTTCCAGGACGCTGCGGTCCATGAATGCGCCGGGGTCGCCTTCGTCACCGTTGCACAGGATGTACTTGACCTCGCCCTTGCTCTTGCGGGTGAATTCCCACTTCAAGCCGGTCGGGAAGCCGGCCCCGCCACGGCCGCGCAGGCCGGACTTCTTCATCTCGGCGATGACCTGCTCGGGCGTCATCTCGGTCAGGACCTTGCCGAGGGCCTGATAGCCGTCGCGGGCGATGTATTCCTCGATCCGCAGCGGGTCGATCACGCCGCAGTTGCGCAGCACGATTTTGACCTGCTTCTGGAAGAAGCCGATCTCATGCAGGCCGGAAACGGGCTGGCCGGCCGGCGTCTTGTGGACCAGGCGTTCGACCACGCGGCCCTTGAGCAGATGCTCTTTGACGATTTCCTCCGCGTCGTCGGCCCGCAATCCCTGGTAGAACGTGCCATCGGGATAGACGGAGGCGACCGGGCCGACCGCACAGGGACCCAGGCAGCCGGACTCGATAACCTTGATCTCGTGGTGCAAGCCGTGCTTCTCGAGCTGCTCGCGCAGGGCCGCGGAAACTTCGAGGGCCCCTGAGGCAATGCAGCCGCCGCCGGTGCAGACGAGAACGTGACTTCTGACGTTATTCATGTTCGCTCGATCTCCGAAGTTGCCGGGCGTCAGCCATCAGTTGTCCGTCGCATTCTGAAACTGACAACTGAAAACTGACCACTGACAACTAGCACTTAATCATGTATTCCAGCACCGGCTGGCCGCGCAACACGTGCTCGCGCACGATCTGGCCAACCTTGTTCTTGTCCAAACGCCCGTAGCGGAAGGAACCGCCGGCCTTATCGGTGAGCGTGAGCATGGGTTCCTGGTCGCACAGCCCGGCGCAGCCGGTCTGCGTGATTGTGACTTTGTCGGTGGCCGGACCCAGCTCGGTCAACAGAGCGGCCAGCACGTCGCGCGCCCCGGCGGCGATGCCGCAGGTGCCCATGTGGACGGTGATGCGCATGTCCTTCTGGCCGCTGCGCAGGTCGATGTCTTTCTTGGCTTTCTCTTGAAGGGCTTTCAGGTCTTGGGGGCTGTTGATGCGAGTCATGCCGGGACCTTCCTTTCCGCCTTGGCCGCCTCGCCGTTTCGATACGGACCGAGGACCAGCTCGATCTTGTTGGGCTTGACACGGTGATGGACGTCATCGTCGATCATGATGGCCGGCGCCAGCCCGCACGCCCCGAAGCAGCGTGCCACTTCGAGCGTGAACTGGCGGTCGGGCGTCGTTTCGCCGACGTCGATGCCCAGCTTCTGCTTGAGCGTGTCGAGCACGCGTTTGCCGCCGCGCACGTAGCAGGCCGTACCCAGGCAGACCCGCACCAGGTGCTTGCCGCGCGGCACAGTCGAGAAGAAGGAATAAAAACTGACGACGCCGGCTACCTCGCTGTAGGACTTGTTCAGCCCTAACGCAATCCGCTTCAAGGCCACCTCGGGCAGATAGCCGAAGATGCCCTGCGCCATCTGCAACACCGGGATCAAAGCACCGGGCTTGTCCCGATATTCGGCGAGCACGCCGTCCAGGCGGGCAAGCAACTCCTGCTCGGAGACTTCCTCGCCGCACGAGCACGTGCATCCTACTTTGCGGTCCTCACTCATTTACATCTCCTGTAACGCTCGACCGGCCTAGCGGGGCAACGGCCCGGCCGGCCACCAATGCGGTTAGGGCTCAAGCGCGGTGGGAGTGCCCACCCTCCGCTGTTAAGCCAGTCCCCTCGCCGTTTCAAGTTCCGTCCGGATCGTCTCTATCACGCGGCGTGCCAGAGCGATTGAATCGTCGGGGGGCAGGCCAAGTTCATGTGCCAGCTCCCAGGTTCGGATGCAAGTCTCGTGCCCGTCGTGACTTATGCGAAAGTGAAAATCGATGTGCGGATTCGCGCACACGACCGATCCCAGCGATGTCGCCAGATCCCCCAGCGGGCTGCGGTCTACGTGTCGCAGGCCCATCTCCGCCAAAACCCGCAGGCCGCCCAAGTCCGAGCGTTCTAAAGTAAGCCGTCCGCCCGCCCGTTCGGCGGCCGCCTTGAACAGGCTCAGGCCCAGACCAGTGCGTTTCCCGGACTTGGTCGTATAGAAGGGGTCCAGGGCCTGCTGAGGCGTCACCTTCAGGCCCGGGCCGTTGTCATCTATCTGGATGCGCAGGCGGTCGGCCGTCTGGTCCGCGGCGACCGTGACCTCTATGACTGACGAGTTGGCCCGGATCGAGTTTTCGACCAGGTCGAGAATGTGCAGCGCTAACTCACGCATCGTGTACCACGCGCCGCCCGCATGAACCGCGCAGGGCCATCACCAGTTCGTCGAAACTCGGCTCCCGCAACCGCAGGCGCGAACGTACCGACCCCACGTCATCCAGGTAATGGGCGTCCGACGAGGCGATGACAGGTAAGCCGTATTTTGAGAACTCCGCCACGACCGTATGGCTTTCGGCTCGCGAAGCGTCGGGTCCGTCGCCACAGGGCGTAAAAACCTCGATGGCGTCAAAACCGGCGTCCCCCGGGAACATGCCGAGTTGGCTGAACACGCTGAACGACGGGCGGTTGACGTGCGCCGCGATCGCCAGCCCCTCATGCCGGTGTATCAGCCGCACCGCCGCCGACAGGTCGAAGCCCGAAGCCATGGCCAGCATTTTCGGCTCGGAATCGACGATCGACCCGCCCGAATCAATTACAAGCTGCTGCCCGAACTTCTGGTGATACGCGACGGTGGCCTCGGGCAGAGTAGCACGCACCTCTTTCGCGGCCGCTGCCGCCGCGGCCGGGCTCGGAAAAATGCCCAGAATGTGCACTTCCTCGGCCGTCATGATTTCCATGCCCGCCAGGACCGCCAGTTTGAGACCGGCGACGGTGCGGCCGGCACATAGGCTGGCGGCAGCAGCGGCCTCGGCATTGCCGGCCGCGTTGTGATCGCAAATCGCGATCATCGACAGCTCGCGCTCCAGGGCCGCCTGCACGATGGCCGGCGGCGTCATCTCATCCGCCGCACAGGGCGACAGGGCGGTATGGATATGCAGGTCGGCGGCCCAGAGCTTCAAGGGAGCACCTCGCGCCGCGAAGCACGTGATAGGGTGACAAGGTGATAACGTGATAGAGTGATAAGGGCGCGGCGCGGGCAGACTTGCGTCGAGTGCTGAATCCTTATCACCTTATCACCTTATCACTTTATCACTGTATCACTTCGTATCACTCTGCCGCGGCCCTCGCACGCCCATTTCCCACAGTCGCCCGACCACCTCAAATGCCGAAGCCTTCGAGCAGTACAGGGCGATGCCTTCTTCCTTCGCCTTTGCCTGAACAGTGTCATCCGGAACGCGATCAGAAGCGAAGATAATGGCGGCCAGTTCGGCGTGGACCGCGACCGCGATCACGTTCAGGTGCACCTGAACCGTTACCAGAACGCCGCCCTTCGGTGCGTTCGCCAGTACATCGCTTAGCAGGTCCGAGACGTATCCGCCGGTCACGTCGGCCGCGGCCGGGCTGATCTCAGGCGTCAGGTTTTGCAGCCCCAGTCTTTCCGCGATTTCCGCGAGAGTCATTTACTTTCCTCCGCTGGAGGCCCGGGCCGCGACTGCTTGGCGGCCGGTTCGTTATCCATCCTCTGCCGCACGCAAGCATCGAGCTGGGCACGCCCCAGAACAATGTCCTCGGCCAGTGCCGCGCAGGTCGGCGCTCCACAATTGCCGCAATTGCTGCCGGGGAGGCTGCGGCGCAGTTTATCAATCCTGGCCAACTTCTGAATGGCGCGCGTCATGTCCGCATCCAGCCGCAGCCCGTGCCGTGGCTCCAGCGGAACCACGCGTCGCACCGCCCGCGCCCGCGGATCGGGTTTGGCCGGCGCCAGGGCCCAGCGATATTGGGCCACGCTGGCGACTTCCGTAAACAGCGGCGATCCAAAACAGCCCGCAAAACAGGCATACGGCTCGATTACCGTGATGTCGGTCAGCAGCCCGTCCTCCAGCCGTTCCAAAACCTGCCGCACTTTATGGATTCCAGTCACGCGCAAGACGCCCAGCGGGTCCGGAGCGGCCGGCGTTGACCCCGTGTCGGCGGAGCGGCCTGTTCCCCGCTTTAGGCGCGGGTGCAACACGGCCGCGAACGTCGCCGGCAGCACCGCCAGAACGTGGGACCGCTTTTCCACCGGTCTGTCGCGGGACCGCACAATCGTCAACTGGCACGGGCAGGGTACCAGCGACAGCAGCCTGCGATCCTCGCCGACCACGCTCTCATAGGCGGCCTCTTGGGCTGAAAGAAACGGGGCCACGTGCGGCAGCAGCGACGGGAAGCGCAACTGAATCAGGTTCACAACCGCCGGGCACACGGGTGAGATCACAGGGCGGACGCGCGTCTCGCCGGCCGCGTATTGCATGACGGCCTTACGTAGCGCGCTTTCCCAGGCCGCCGTTACGCGGATATCCGAGAAGCCCAGGTACGCCAGCTCAGTTAGGACTTGCCCCGCAGTAATACCCGCCCCGAACTGCACCAGGCTCACCGGAGGCAGTATGAGGATGGAACCGGGGGATGGCTTAAGCTCTTCGCCCGCGGACCGCAGACCCCACGCACCGCTTGGGCACGCGGCAATGCACTCGGTGCAGTCAATGCACAAGTAATCCAGGATCTCAGGCTTGCCCCGCAGCACCCGCAGTGCCTGCGTCGGGCAAGCCCGCAGGCAATGCAGCGATCGGCGGCATTTTTCGGCTTCAACCTGGATCGAGAACTGCCCCGCGCCGTACAGCGCCTGCGGACGTAGGTGAATCGTAAAACTGACGCGAGTGCCACGTCCGGCCGCCGATTCGATCGCGAAATGATCGCTGTTTTTCTTGATATTCGGCAGGCCCATGCCCGCGCCGAAGCCCAGTTCCCGGGCCTTGGCCGAAGCCGTCGAGAAGCCGGGCTTCATGGCCTGTTCCACGTCGGGAATGCCGGGCCCGGTGTCGATCACGTCGACGCGTAATTCGTGCTCGTCCAGTTCCGCCCGCAGTTCGCCCCCGTGCGAGTGAATTACCACATTCATCTCGGCTTCGTAGGCGGCCACCATGGCCCGCCTGACAACCGCCGGATCCGCCCCGATTTTCTTAAGTTGTTCTTTAATCTGGCGCGAGGCTGCCCCACCCGTTTCGTAATTGCCCCCCTCGATCTGGTACGAGACGGAGGTCACGGCAAATGGTCTTCCTCCGCAAGGCAGCGGTAAATTCGGCCGCAGGTTTCGAAGAGCCCGCAGGATGAAACCAGGATGGCGGTTCCGTGTTCGCGGGCGCTGCGGAGCATCGTCTCGTCGGGCATCTGGCTGTTCACCAGGCAGATGCAGGGCACGTCGAGGAGACCGGCCATCATGGTGAGCTGTCCGCTGGCGAGGTTGGTCACCATCAACACGTGCTCGCTGGCCGCATTGAGCAGATCGCTGATGCGATCACCGGCGTAAACCTGGTCGGCAGCGACATTTAGCGTCTTGCCGGGCGTCAGGAGCCGGGCTCCGATTTTCTCTGCCAAAGTGGCCAGCTTCATTAAGAACTCCAGTCTCGGTTCGCGGGTCTGCTCACGGCAGGGGCTTCGCGGGTCTGCTCACGGCAGGAACCTGGACATTATCCGCCCTTATCGAGCGGATACAAGCAAGCGGTACGCCAGGATGGGTGAAAATGGGGCCGGTCAGCCCCTTCAGGATGACAGCGCGGAATTGCGCGCGGAATTTCGCGCAGTAGCAGAGCCGGGGCGTTCGCCCCGCAATACCGCCGGCCGTCCTCACCTGGGCGACGCGCCCCCGCCCTCAGCGAGCGCCGCCCGGTAGGCTTCCAGCGCGGCCGGAAACGGCCCGAGGGCTCGCTCGAAAATGCCCAGCGAATACGCGATCGCCAAGCCGTAATTCGTGATCGGAACGCCGGCGCGGCGGCATTTCAAGATTCGCGAAAGCACCTCGCGCCGGTTCTGGACGCAGGCGCCGCAGTGAATCACGAGCTTGTACTCGGCCAGGTCGGGCGGGAAGTCGTGCCCCTGAGTCGTAGTGAATTCGAGCTCGCCGCCCACGTACTGCGTTAGCCAGCGCGGGATCTTCACCCGGCCGATGTCCTCGCCGATCGGGTGATGCGAGCAGGCCTCGGCGATGAGGATGGGATCGCCGGGTCGCAGCCGGTCGATGGCGGTCGCGCCGCGCACCATCTCCGTCAGGTCGCCCTTGAAGCGTGCGAAGAGGATAGAGAAGGACGTCAGCGGCACCTCGAGCGGAGTATCCGCCGAGACCTTCAGGAACGCCTGCGAATCTGTCACCACCAGCGCCGGCGGGCGGCGCAGACGGTCAATCGCCTGGCGCAGCTCTCGTTCCTTCACAACCATGCAGAAGGCTTCGTGGTCGAGCAGGTCGCGAATCGTCTGCACCTGCGGCAGGATCAGGCGCCCCTTCGGCGCTTCCTTGTCGATGGGAACGACCAGTAGTGCCAGCTCGCCGGGCGGAACAAGGTCGCCGATGATCGCCGGTGTGTTGACAAAGTCGTCTGGCGCGGACCGGATCAGGGCTTCGCGCAAATCTGCCAGTCCATCACCACGGCCGGCGACCGTCTGGACGTGCCGAATTTTCCGTTCGTTCAGCCGCGCTAGGACCTCGGGCGACGGCGACGCCAAATCACATTTGTTGAAAACCGCAATTGCCGGGACATTCCGGCCGGCCAGTTCGTTCAGAATGCCTTCTTCGAAAGCGCCCCACTCGCCGGCCTCGGCAACGATCAGGCCGACGTCGGTGCGGTCAAAAATCCGGCGCGTCCGCTCAACACGCTGCTGCCCGAGGGCGCCGATGTCGTCCACGCCGGCCGTGTCGATGAACAGCACCGGCCCGATGGGCAGCAATTCCATCGGCTTTTCGACCGGGTCGGTAGTTGTGCCGGCGCAGGCCGAGACTATCGACACTTCCTGCCGCGTGAGCGCGTTCAACAAGGATGACTTGCCGACGTTGCGGCGGCCGAAGATGCCGATGTGCAGCCTGAGACCTTTGGGTGCGTTTTGCATTGAATTTCACCGCAGGGGATACAGAAGGTACAGAGGAATAGCGGTTGTGTGCTTCAGGTTCACTCTAGCTTAGCGTCCTTTGCGCTCGGCTGTCTCGGCGGTTGCCTTGACCGGCCTATCGCTGGTTGCCGTATTCACCTTTGCTTGAGGCGCGTAACGGCCTCAGGGGATAATAGCTCGTCGGACGGAGCTTCCGTGAGCAAGCCGCATTCCACGACGATTTCGCAGACGCCGCGGCTCGGGGGAGCGGCGGCCGCAAGCTAAAGTTCAGCTTCGCCGATAGGACATGCGGCTCCGCCTGACAGGTGCTGCGTCTTGGACAGTAACGTGTCTAACCTCGAGTGCGACTTCTATGCGGGCGGCCCGCCTGAGACGGATGCGGCCGTGAATGCCGGCGCGGCGGCGCGCCCCTACATCGGCGTCCTGTTCGATTGCTGCGGCGTGTATGTGCGGGTTTACCGCCGCCCCGAGCAGAACGAGTACAGCGGCCGGTGCCCGAATTGCCTGCGCCCCGTCAAAGTCCGCGTCGCACCCGACGGCACCAACTCGCGCATTTTCCGCGCAAGATAGGAAGAGCGTTTCGAAGATGCGCAGCGAAGCTGAGTGCCGCCCGGGCTCATCTCCAGTGTGTTGTGTCGCGTGAGTTCGGGGCCCTTCTTGACACCCCGGGTGGGGGGCTTAACGTACAAGGCGGGAAGGGCCTTGCGTGCCCGCGCCTGGCGCCGTTGAACGAGTGGCATGCCCGCGCTAAGAGCTTGGGCATGGCACGCACACCGGGTGCCCCGCGGGCGTAGGTGTAGAAGAGACGGACAGTCTGTTGAACCGGGGCCAGATGGCTTCGCCGCCGGTTCTGATGCCGCCAAGAAGGAAACCGGTTCCGATGGCGCCGATAAGGAGATCTAACGTGCGGTCTGACATGCAGCGCTTTTGGAAGGTGTTCGCTCCGCTGTCGTGCGGAGGAGTAACGCTGGGCTTGCTTGACGCGTTCGGCATGTTCTATTGGTCGAACATCTTGGTGGAAGTGCTCTCGTCGCTGTTTATAGCTCTGTTCGGCGCCTTTTTGGGCCAGCAGGCCGGCGGGCTGTTTGCCTAACCGGCCGGCGCAAAACGGAGAGTTGGGCCGCAAAGCGGAGCTTTGTACGGCCCGCCGCGAAGCGGAGCTTCGCACGGGCGAATAATCTAGAAACGACCCCGGCTGGCGGGTGTCCACGACGCCGGGCCGGTTACCTTATTAAGGGAGATGGACATGCAGCTACCCGGCATGCCGGGCATACCCGGCGCGATGGAAGATCCGGTTCTTCGCGAAAAGGCGGAAAAGGAGGCGGAGCACCTACTTGAGGACCTGAAGAAGGAAGTCAAGGCGGACATCAAGGACATCGGCACCCTCCGCAAAGAGCTGCACATCACAGTGCCGGCCAAGGTCATCGCCGACCACCTCGACCACAACTACGACGAGCTGCGCCACGACGCGATCGTGCCCGGCTTCCGCAAGGGCCACGCTCCGCGACGGCTGATCGAAAAGCGCTTCGGGAGCGAGGTGCGCGAATCGCTGACGACCTCCATCGTCGGACAGTCTTACTTCGCGGTCACCGATAAGCACGAGCTGGACGTGCTGGGCGAGCCGCTGTTCCGCATCGACGCCGGCGAAGAGGGCGTCAAGCTCATGGAGTTCGACGAGGCCCTGCAGCACATGAAGCTGCCGGCCGAGGGCGATTTCGACTACGTGTGCGAGATCGAGGTCAAGCCGACGTTCGAGTTGCCGGAGCTTGAGGGCATCCAGATCAAGTCGCCGGAGATCGAGATCACCGATCAGATGGTCGCGGACGAGGTACTGCGGCAACGCAAGCTGCGCGGACGGTTCGAGCCACAGCCGGAGGGTGGAGCCGAGCGCGGCGACCTGGTCATAGCGGATGTCGTTCTGACGGTGGACGACAAGCAGATCAAGACTGAAGAGAACGTGCAGCTTGGCGTGCGTCCGGCGGCGTTGGACGGGGTGCAGGTGCCCGATCTGGACAAGGTGTTGGAAGGCGCCAAGCCGGGCGAGACGCGCGAGGCGACCTGCACGATTCCGGATGATTACGAGCGGGCTGACATTCGCGGTCAGAAGGGGCGGTTCACTTTCCGTATTCACGAGCTGAAGCGGCTGGTGCCGATGCCGCTGGACGACTTCCTGCAGCGCGCCGGGTTCGACAAGGAAGCCGACGCGTTTGATCACTTCCGCATGATGATGGAGCGCGACCGCGACGAGATGATCGAGCGCGCCAAGCGCGCCCAGGTCGAGGCTTTCCTGCTCGAGAAGACGAGCCTCGAGCTGCCGGAGAAGCTGTCCGCCCGGCAGATTGACCGGGCCGTGGTGCGGCGCATGATCGAGTTGCGGCAGCGCGGCGTGCCTGAGGACGAGGTTTTGGCGCGCGCGGATGCGCTGCGCAGCTCGGCCAAAGAGGACGTAACGCGCGAACTGAAGCTCGGGTTCATCCTAGAAAAAGCCGCGGAAAAGCTCGAAATCGAGGTTACGGACGAGGAAGTCAACACGGCCATCGCGGCGATGGCGCGGCGTTACAACCGCCGGTTCGACCGCGTGCGCGACGAGTTACAGCAGCAGGGGCTGCTGTCGCAGCTCGCCGAACGAATCCGGCAGGACAAGACCGTGTCTATGCTTCTGGAGAAGGCGAAGGTGACCGGCGTAAAGCATGAGTCCGCCGGCGCGGAGTCGGCGGCCGAGCCCACCTGAAGCTCGGATAAGATCAGGCCGATAAAAAATCCGGGATGAGCCGCGATCTCGGCGCTATAAGTATGATGTAATACCGAAGGAGACCGCATGGCATATTGGCCGCCAGTTGAACGCCCGCGGATGCAGTCGCAGATGCAATACCAGCGACAGATGGGCCTCAACGAACTGCTGCTTGAGAACCGCATCATTTTCTTGGATCTGCCGCTCGACCCGAACGTGACGATCAATGCGAGCACGGTCTGCTCGCACGTGATCAAGAGCATGTTGTACCTGCAGTCGATCAAGCGCGACCAGGACATTCACCTGTACATCAACTGTCCCGGCGGCGATATCGACGACACGCTGGCGATCTACGACACGATGCAGTTCCTCAACTCCGAGATCGCGACTTACTGCGTCGGAGCGGCCAGCAGCGGGGCGGCCTTGATTCTGGCGGCCGGCACGAAGGGCAAGCGCTACGCTCTGCCGCACGCCAAGGTCATGATCCATCAGCCGTGGGGCTACATGGGCGGCCAGGCGGCGGACATGCGCATTCAGGCCGACGAGATTCTGAAAGTGAAGAAGACGATTACCGAGATTCTTGCCCGCTGCACCGGCCGGTCGTCCGAGCAAATCGCCAAGGACATCGAGCGCGACCGGTACATGACGGCGGAGGAAGCCAAGGAATATGGGCTGATTGACGAGATTCTCGAGGAAAGCAAACCCAAGAAGAGCAAGAAATAACCAGGAGCGCCGCGTTTCATGAACAACCAGTTGATTCCGATCGTGATCGAGCGCGAGGGACGCGCCGAACGCGCGTACGACATCTACTCGCGGCTGCTGAAGGACCGCATCATCTTCCTCGGCGATGAGATTACGCCCGAGCTGACGAATGTTGTGATCGCCCAGATGCTGTTCCTGGCGAACGAGGACAAGAACGCGGATATTCACCTGTACATAAATTCACCCGGCGGGGCGGTTTACAGCGGCATGGGCATTTACGACACGATGCAGTTCGTGCCCTGCCCGGTCGCGACTTACGTGATCGGCGTGGCGGCCAGCATGGGGGCGGTGCTGGCGGCGGCCGGCCGGCCGGGCAAGCGGTTCGTGCTGCCGCACTCGCGGACCATGATTCACCAACCCTTGGGGCAGTCGCGCGGGCCGGCCACCGACCTGAAGATTGAGCTCGACGAGATGCTGCGGACGCAGGAACACCTGTATCGCGTGCTGGCCAAGCACACCGGCAAGCCGATCGAGCAGATCGCGGCCGATTGCGACCGCAACAACTGGATGGACGCCGAGCAGACGGTTGCGTACGGGCTGGCGGACAGCATACTGGAGCAGATGCCGGACAAGCCGGCGCTGCGCGCGACGCCGCCGGAGCAGAGCTAGGCCGATTCGAAGCGCCAGATGCCGCCAGCGATCGGCCCCGAAGCGCCAATGAGCGCCAACAATCCGAGCCCGTAGCGCCAGCGAGGGCCGGCGACCCGAGCCCGAAGCGCTAGCGACGGCCGGCGACCGAGCCCCAAGCGCTAGCGAGGGCAAACGGCGACTTGAGCCGATGCAGGACGAGGATGCGGAGTTGATCGCGAGTATCTTTCTGCGGTGGCGCGTTGCGGGCATTCTGGTGCTCGGGTTAGCCGCCGCGTTCCTTACAGCTTGCTGGTCGCCGCCGGATACGGCCGGGCAACGCGAGCTTCAAACCCAGCGCGAAGTCATCATCAGGCAAAACGAGCAGCTCGCCCGCCAAAAGGCCGAGATTGATGAGCTGACGAAGCAGCTCGCAGCGGCGCGCGGCTTCACGAATGACGATCTGCAAAACGTCTTCTATCCCACCAAGCTGGTGATTGCCCCGCTCTCCGGAGGATATGACATCGACGGCCGGCCGGGCGATGAGGGCGTCGTGCTTTATCTTCAGCCCGTGGACGCGGCGGGCGACGTTCTGAAGGTGGCGGGGGAGATTCGGATTCAGCTTTACGACCTGGCGAATCCGCCGGCCGAGAATCTGATCGGTCAGTACGTCATACCGGTCGAGCAGGCCCGCGATTTGTGGTACGGCAAGCTGATGACGAATCACTACACGATCAAATGCCCATGGCCGTCCGGTCCGCCGGCCCATCCGGATATCACGGTTCACGCGACGTTCATCGAGTATCTAACAAAGCGCGTGGTGTCCACGCAGGGGGTCGTGAAGGTCAGCCTGCCGCCGTGATTTCGGGTGGCCCCGCGGGCATCGTCTACAATGCCGCTCGGGCTTTGGCCCAGACGCAAATTATGCGATAGCAGAGCGGGCCTCGCGTAGGGGGACTTGGGGGCTTTACGTGCCTGACTGGAGGCGGGGCGGCTGAACTGGGTATAGAACCGCCAGTTAGTCGGCCTCGGTGTCTCCGAAATCGGGTGATGCGACGCAGAACGAGAAGCTGATACCGGCGCGGTTCTGGTGGCTCAAGCGCCTGGCGTGCGACGCCGTGATCATGCTAGTGGTTTTGCTGGCCGTTCGCCTGTGGTGGGGCTGGGAGGCGCAGCGACGGTTCGATGCCGCGATCGCGAAGTGCCGCGCGGCGGGTGAGCCGGTGCTGGTGGACGATTTCCTTATCGCGCCTTTGCCGGACGATGAGAACGCGGCCTTTTTTCTGAATGGGAATTGGTAGTGCTTGTCGCGCGGCATAACGCGGGCGACGACGCCGGTGCGCTTGAGGCTTGCAACGATATGTTGGGAATTGCGGCCGCATTAGCGGACGGACCGCTGATGTCGCAACTGGTGAGTGTTGGCGTCAGCGCCCTGGCTTACGACGGGTTGGAACGAATCACTCCCACTCTCGATATAGAGGAAAAAGGCGCTGGTGATCCCGTGCTGACCGGCCCCGCGAGCCGTGCCCAGGTAAGCGCGCTGATTGAGGCGTTGCTCGACGAAGCGGAATGCCGGCAAGCCGCGGTACGCGCTATGCATGTCGAGCGCATGACGCAGATAGAGGATGCACACGCGTTCATGAACGGGCGCTGGGGCCTGTTCAGCGGGTCGCCCATTCTGGGCACGCTGGCCCCGCACTTACTCCTGCTCGGACCGGCTTGGGTGCTCGATACGGCCTTCATGGCCGAATGGACAACTCAGATGGCGAATGCGATGGCCGCGGCAAACTGGCCGGCGGCCGCTGCCCACATACCTGCCGAGGTCACGCGCCGTTCCGAAATCGACAAAATGGCGCATCTACCCAGCTCAATCTTGCTCTCCTCTTTCGAGCGCGCGGTGCAACTTTCATTTCGGGCGCCCGCCACACGCCGCATGACCGCGACCGCCCTGGCCATTCGTCTGTACGAGATTGACCACGGACGGCGCCCCGACCGTCTGGAGGAACTGGTGCCCGACTACCTGCCGGCGGTGCCGCGCGATCCGTATGCGGCCGATGACCGGCCCATTGGATATGCTCCGAACGCTTCTCTGCCCGTGCTGTACTGTCTGAACCTGGACGGCGTGGATGACGGCGGACGCTTCGAGCTCAGAACGAATGGCGCGGTAGACGGCGACGCGGCGGACTTAGTCTTCTTCCTCAATGGCGACCGCCCGCGCCCGCCGCTTGCGGCGTCCGCATCTGCCGGGCAGTCGGCCGCGACGCAGTCCGCGCCGGCTTCACAATCGTCTTCTGTGGAAACTATGCCGGATGATCGTGAATAAAACTATACTGAGCGCGTCGACAGCCGCTAATGCCGGGGCCGTCGGCTAGCGGCGGTATACTGTAGCGAGTCGGTGGGCGAGGTTGCTCTGCCCGGCGCGCGCACTAACGCCTGGTTCGAGCATGGAACAGGACGCCTACAATCCGCCGCGCTTCTGGTGGCTCAAGCGCATTACCTGCGCGGGCATAGCGTACATGATCTTCCTGCTCGCCGTGCGTCTCTGGTGGGGTTGGGAGGCGCAACGGCGACTCGACGCGGCAATCGAAGAACGCCGCGCGGCGGGGCAGCCGGTGCTGCTCGAAGACTTCATGCGCGAGCCCGTGGCGGATGAGAACAATGCTGCGCATACCGCTTCTCCGAATCCGCGTTGCATACTTGGCCCTCGGCTGATGCCAATCTGCTTTTGCTCGGCGGGGCCGATTCGCTGACGTGCCGGATGGCGCACTACCCCAGAAGTATTCTGGCGTCGAGATATGATATGTTGCAGGACGTGGTCTTGCACGGTCTGGCTGAGCGACGTATGGCCGCAACGGCGCTGGCGATCAGACTATACGAGCTTGATTACGGCCGACGCCCAGAGCGCCTGGCCGAGTTGGTTCCCGATTATCTGCCGAGCGTGCCAGGCGATCCGTTTGCCGCGGATGACCGGCCCATTGGCTACGTGCCACACGCGCCGCGCCCGGTACTCTACAGCGTGAACATCGATGGCGTCGATGAGGGCGGGCGCTACGTGCTGTATTCCGCGGGGAGAGTTGAACGAGACGCCGCGGATTTGCCCTTTTTCCTAAACGGCGACCGCCCGTGATAATTAGGGACAGTCACGTGACTGTCCCTAATTATCGGCGAGGGCTTCACTCATCGGGGGCCGTCGAATTCGAGGCGGGCGTCACGTTGCGTCTGTAGCGCATGAGCCGCAGCACGCCGTAGGTTGCGACCACCGCGAATCCTACGCCGGCCACGCCTACGATTACCGCGTGCATTCTCGGCGAGCTCTTCTCCCACTCCGCTTCGAGAACATAGCCGGCCGTAAGGAACGTCGTGACCCACAGCACCGCGCCGGAATAGGCGAATGCGGCGAAGCTGGCCCACGACAGCCCGGACGTTCCGGAGGCGAAAGCCGTGACCTGTCGAATGCCCGGTATGAAATAGCCAAAAACCAGCGTCCACCGTCCGACACGTTCGTACCAGCGCTGGAAGCGCCCGAGGCGCTCTTCCGTGACGTGCAGCAGATGGCCGTACCGGTGTATCAGGCGGAAGCCGAAGACGCGGCCGACCACGAAGCTGATAGTGACGCCTACGGCGCTGCCGCCGACCGCGGCCAGGAATGTCGGCACAAGGCTCATTTCGCCCTTTTTGATCAAAAGTCCGGAGACCGCGACAAGCGTCTCGTCCGGCGCGGGTACGCCGACAACGCCGAGCGCCAGCAATCCGAACAGGCCAATGTAGCCGTAGCGGGTGATTAGTTCTTGGGCAGCTTCGACCATAACCTGAACCGTGGCAGTGGAGGCCAAAGGAGTTTTGTCCGCAGGCGGTCCAAGTCAAGGTCCGCCCGGTGTGCCGTCGTGGGTTGGGCCGTCCAGTAACTTTGTTTGGCAGTTGATTCATGGCGGCAATTCCGGCAATATGGGGCGAATTGCTGGCCGTCGCGGCGCGGCGACGAATTGATCCGGCAGCGCGGATTGGAATTGTGAGGGACAGGGCATGCGCGGTCGCATCCTGGTGGTTGATGACGAGCCGCTGAAGCGCATCACGCTTCAGATCGAGCTCAGCGAACTGGGCTTCGAAGTCTTCGAGGCCGCCGATGCGCTGGCGGCGCGGCGCATCTTCGATTCCAAGCCCATCGACATCGTCGTATCGGATGTTCGCCTGCCGGGCGCCAACGGCCTAGACCTGCTGGCGCATATCAAGCAGGCGCGGCCGGACGTCGGCGTCATCCTGATGACTGCCTACGCCTCGGTGGACACCGCCGTGCAGGCCATCAAAGGCGGCGCGTACGACTACATCACCAAGCCCTTCACGACCCAGGAACTGGTTCCCAAGCTGGAGCGCCTGCTGGCCGTGCGCAGCGAAGTCCCGCGGAACGAGGAAGTCGAGCAACTCTCGCAACTGGTTGCCGTCAGCCAGAGCATGAAGCGGCTGTTCGCGCAGGTGCGGGCCGTGGCCGATACTGATCGCACGATTCTGTTGTGCGGCGAGAGCGGCACCGGCAAAGAGCTTTTCGCCGAGGCTATTCACGACCTCAGCCGCCGGGCTGATAAGCCGTTCGTACGATTCAGTTGTGCGGCCTTGCAGGCTTCGGTGCTCGAAAGCGAATTGTTCGGGCACGAAAAGGGGGCTTTTACCGGGGCGATCCGGCAGAAGCCAGGGCGGTTCGAGCTGGCGCACACGGGGACGATTCTGCTGGATGAGGTGGACGACATCCCGGTGGAAATTCAGGTCAAGCTGCTGCGCGTCGTCGAGCAGCAGGAGTTTGAGCGCGTCGGCGGCGAGACGCCCGTGCACGTCGACGTGCGCCTGCTGTGCGCGACGAAGTGCGATCTGCTCAAGCTCGTCAAGGAAGGCCGGTTCCGGGAAGATTTGTACTACCGGCTGAACGTGATCAGCCTGGCGATTCCGCCGCTGCGCGAGCGGCCGGACGACATTCCGCTGCTGGCGCGACACTTCCTGAAAAAGCACGCCGCGTTGACGGGCGACCGGGTGGTGACGATCTCGCCGGCGGCGCTCGATCAGCTCTTACGGCACAACTGGCCGGGCAATGTGCGCGAGCTGGAGCACGTGATGGAGCGCGCCCTGGCGTTCTGCGGCGGTCATGAAATCCGGCCGGAACACATAACCGCGCCGGTAGTCGAAGCGACCGAGCCGGTGGCGTGGGCCGCGGGCATGGAACCGCCTGAGGGTGCGCGGCCGGGGCTGACGGACACGCTCTCGGACATTGAGCGGCGGATGATCCTGCTGGCGCTGCGGCAATGCGATAACAACCAGGTGCGGGCCGCCCAACGGCTGGGCATTCCGCGGACGACGCTGCGCGACAAGATGGCCAAATACAAGATTCCGGGCGGGTGCTGATCGGGCCGAGGCCGCAGGATCGCGCCGATTACGGGGTCGAGGTCTCGCGAGAAGACCCGCGGACGCGGGCCCCTTGATCCGTAGGCGCCTGGGCGAGCACGTACTTTCGGGGCGGCCGAACCAGTCCCAGATTTAGCTCGGCTATCGCCTTCCAACGTCGGGGGTCGAATAAATCCGCGCGCGTTGCCAGGGCGATGCGGTCGTAGTACGCCGCCAGTTCTGGGTCGGCGATCTGGTTGTGCCCGGTCGCCAGCGTTTCGAGGTAGCCGGCCGGAATTGCCCGGTGCAGGTGTCCGATTCGCCAATCCTCCTCTGGAATGGGCGTCAGCCGCGCAAGCAAGGCGTCGCCCAACCCCAATTCGTCCACGATGAACGTCTCGCGGCCGGCATGGAGCCCGAACATGCCGATCGAGCTGCGCACGACCGGCTTGTCGGCCCGCCTGGCCGCCAGGCCCTGCTCGACGCAGATGTGATCGAGAAATTGTCGTCTGTGGAAGGCGGTCAACAACCCAGTATGCGGGTAATAGCAGGCGCGTTCATCCTGCACGAGGCAGATTCCGTCATACCGCGACCCGTAGTTCTCGTCGGCGTAAATGGGCGCACGCTTCGGAACCAGGCCGATGATCATCACCAACGCCAGCAGGATGAGGGCGGTCGGCGTGGCCAGGTGCTGGCGGGCCAGCAAAATGACCGCAATTAACAAGGGGGCGGTCAGAAACCGCCCGAGCATGAAATCACCGCCTACGCTTACCACGTACGCGATGTACAGGCAGGCTCCTACCGCCAGCGGCATGTGCTTTCGGGCGTTCATCAGAAACGGCGTCAAGAGGCCAACCGCCAGGACGACCAGCGTGAGCGAATCATGCTGTAGCGTCTGGACTATGTAGTACATTCCGCGTTCGGCCAGGACGTGCTGCGGCAAGCCGGTATTCAGCTTGGCATAGGCAGTGTTGGGCAGCAAAAAGCCATAATAAATCAGCGAGAAGAGCTCCCAGGCAATCAGTGGAATGAACCCCAAGACGCTCGGCAGAAACGCCCGCACGCGCCACAGCGTCAGCGCCAGTGCCGGCGCGACCAGCAGCAGCGCATCCGGCCGCGTCAGTACGAGTAGCGCGGTCAGGAGGGATAACCAGAATACTGTTCGGCGCGTTGGCTCTCCGGCGAAATAGACCACCGCAAATCCGGCCAGAAGGAGGTGCATGAGCGCGTTCTCGAGCCCAGAAGTTGAAAAATCAGTGAAGGCTTTCGAGAGCGCCAACGCCATCACACCGACCAGCGCGGGCAATGCGGCCACCGCCAGGCGTCCGGCCAAGATCAGCACCGTCGCGACCGACAGGATCGTTGAGACGGTAATGGTAGTCAGGGAGAGCTCGCCCGTGACCACTCTGCAGGCGGTCAGCAGAAAAAGCCATAACGGATGCGTATACACTTGCACGCGCTCATCGACGTTCCACCGTAGGCCGTCCCCCCCGAGAAAATTCTCGATCGTGCGAAATGTGATACACGCGTCGTCCGAAATCCAGGCGGTGCGCAGCACGAGCAGGGTGAACAAACAGATGGCTGCCACTACAGGCAGATACGCGGCTCGGGCGTACGACACATCCGTGCCTCGAGCGGCCGGCATATACGTGCCTCGGGCGGTCGGCTCCTGGGGTGCGGGTTGCATAATTCTAGGATGTCTCGGCGTAGAACGCGGGTCAAGGCCGGCAAGGCCGGAGGCGCCGAGTCGGACATTCGCCGAACGGAAAAGTGTCCGTTTTACCGACCTGCTTCCGCAACTTCTTCAACAGCGGCTGAGCGGAGGTCGGCCGACATGCTCCGTGGCACGCCCCAATCCTCGCTGCTCGATTCGAAGTTGACGCGCCGCGCTTCATCCCAGTACCGCCCGGCGTTGAATTCGTAAGCGGCGCGCATCGCCAGTTCCGCTACCAGGCCGAGCATGATCGAAAATCCGCCCAGCAGGAAGAACATCACGCCCACCACCGGCGCCTTGCCCCAGAACGCCTGCCACGGCGTGGGGGATAACGCCGCCTGCACGCCCGCAAACACCAGGCACAGCAACGCCGCCAGCCACGACCATTTCGTGATCTTGCCGAAAAAGTGCATTGGCTTAGTGCGATAGCGCTGCAGCATGCGCACCAGAACCAGGTCGAACAACACCTTCAGCACGCGGTCGTACCCGTACTTGGTTTCGCCCGCCATGCGCGGATGATGCCGCACGACCAGTTCTGTGATTCTCGCCCCGTGCATGCTGGTGAACACCGGGATGAAGCGGTGCATCTCCCCGTACAGCCGCGCATCGCGAATCATCGCGGCTCGATAGGCTTTCAGCGTGCAGCCATAGTCGTGCAGCCGAACGCCGGTGATGTGCCCGATCAGCCAGTTGGCCGCCCGCGAAACGCGCGTCCGCAGCCAGGAATCCTTGCGGTCCTTGCGCCAGCCGCTGACCACGTCGTAGCCGCGCTCCAGTTCGTCCACCAGGCGCCCGATCTCGTCCGGCTCATTCTGCCCGTCGCCGTCCAGCGGCACGATCACCGGGGCCCGGGCGGCCCAAAAGCCCGCCATCAGGGCCGCGGTCTGCCCGTAGTTGCGGGCAAAGTGGATGACCCGCAGGCGCGGCTCGCGGGCCGCGAAGCGATCCAGAATCTCGCCGCTCCGATCGCGGCTGCCATCGTTAACCGCGATTAACTCGAAACTCCGCGACTGTGCCTTGAGCGATTCCAAAAAGCGCGGGATGACCGTAGGAAGGCTGGCTTCCTCCTGATAAACGGGCACTACTACCGAAATCTCCGGCCGCTCCACGGGAAGTCTCAAGGTTCAGGTTTCAAATTTCGGGTTTCGAGTTCGAATCCGCGTCTCTACTACAAGACGGTCACGCGGTTAGTATACCGGGCGGCCGGGGCGTTTGCAGCCCGTATCAAGGCGGACGGCGCCCCAAGTTGAAACTCGAAACTTGGAACTCGAATCGGGAAACACCTATGCCCGGCAGTGCGGAAGTCGCCCTTCTGATGGGCAGCAAAACCGACTGGGACATCATGAAGGCGGCGGCCGAGACGTTGCGCGAGTTCGGCCTGACCTACGAAGCGCGCGTTCTGTCGGCCCATCGTACCCCGGATGAGACGGCCGAGTACGTCAAGAAGGCGGAGGCCGGAGGAACGCAGGTTTTTATCGCCGCCGCGGGCATGGCGGCCCACCTGGCCGGGGCAGTGGCGGCTCAAAGCGTCCGTCCAGTGCTGGGGGTGCCGCTGGCGGCATCGGAGCTGCATGGGCTGGATGCCTTGCTGGCCACGGTTCAGATGCCGCCGGGCATTCCGGTGGCAACGCTGGCCGTTGGCAAGGCCGGGGCGGTCAATGCGGCGCTGCTGGCGGTACAAATCATCTCGCTCGGGCGCCCGGAGTTGCAGAGCGCGCTGCGCGAGCGCCGCCGGGCAAACGCGCAGAAAATCCTCAACGAGCGCTTGGAACTCACATGAGCGCAGCCAAGGCTTATCGGCCCCGCGCGACCGGCGCTGCCCGGAGCTCGGCTCGCAATTCTTGCCCCGAAAGCGCCTTTCGAGCGTCCCCAACCGGTGTCCTGGCCGCTTCGAGCCGCGCTACCGGTTGCAATACCACTTAGGGTCCTCAACAATGCAGCTTGCAATGTTTCGCACGCCCCTTACAATCCCGGCCAAACCGGCGGGTCGGGGCCTGATTGAGCCGCTGTGGGATGCCCGATGCGCCGGCGCGGGAGCTCCAGGAGTTCACTCGTGAGCACAATGACCAAGGTTTTTGTCGTCTTGACCGCAGTTTTGTCGATCGCGCTTTCCTGCCTATTCATTGCCGCAGCGGCGCAGACGGCCAATTGGAAGCAGCTAGCGCAGGACTACCAGGATCGGCAGACGGCCGAGTTTATGCACCGCATGAACCTTCAGGCCATCATGGAAGCGACGCTATCCATGCGCGACCAGCAATTGCAGGCCAAGGCGCGCGACTTGGCCGCCGCTCAGGATCTGGCGACCCGGCAGGCTGACGAACTCAAGCAGCTTCAAGCCAGCCTGGCCCGCGAGATGAACGACCGCGTCGCCGCCCAGGCCGGGCAGGCCAAGCTCCAGGAGATTCTGGGGATGCAGAACGCGGAGGTGGCCGCCCTGCAGAAGCAGAATCAAATGCTCCTCGCGCAAAACATCGACTTCCAAACGCGCAACACGCGGCTTAACAGCCGGGTGCTCGAACTTACGTCCAACAATACGATTCTGACCGACCAGGTTCGCAATCTGCAGGAGAAGCTGTACGCCGCCGAGCAGCAGGCGGTCCGCACGGCGCAGGGCGGACGCCCGGCCGAGCGTGCGACCGGTGTGGTGGCGGTCAGCCCGAGTTTGCCGAGCCCGATCATGGGCCAGGTGGTCAGCGTGGACGGGAATTATGCCAGCATCAACGTCGGGCAGGCCTCGGGCGTGACGCAGGGCATGACCTTCATGGTTCACCGCGGATCGAACTTCCTGGCAGACATCGTGGTTGATCGCGTGTGGCCGGACCAGGCCGGCGGCAAGCTCAAGAGCATCCAGCAGGAAATCCGACCGGGCGACTCAGTGAGCTACGGGCTGGACAACATCGGGAGTTAGCGAGAGATGACGACGGCAGGCTCAGGCCCGGTTCGCGGGACCCGCGTCAAGGCGGACAGCGACATCTACACGGTGTTGATGGTGATTTCGTTCCTTTTCACGCTGACCGCCACCATTTATATTGGTTACCGCGTGTTCTACCTGTTCGACACCGTTTTGCCACCGCCCGGCAGCTAAGGTGGCCGCGGCGCTGGCGCACCGCAAGGAGGCGGCATGTGCAGGGCGCTTGCAGCGCAGGCACGCAGGCGGAAAGGGCTGATGCCTCAAGGAGGAATCTGACATGTTTCTCCGCCGCGTGATGGGCTTGTTCAGCATCGACATGGGGATCGACCTGGGGACGTGCAACACGCTGGTCTGCGTGCGCGGCGAGGGCATCGTGCTGAACGAACCCTCCGTGGTCGCGGTGCGCAAAGGCACGAACCAAGTGCTCGACAACGGCAACGCGGTCGGCCTGGTCGCCAAGGAAATGCTGGGCAAGACGCCCGGCAGCATCTCGGCCATTCGTCCGCTCAAGGACGGCGTCATCGCCGACTTCGACATCACCGAAGCCATGCTCGGCTATTTCATCCGCAAGGTGCACGGCAATCGCGGCCTGGCCCATCCGCGGGTGGTGATCGCAATTCCCTCGGGCATTACGGCGGTCGAGAAGCGGGCGGTCTACAACTCCGCCGAGCGGGCCGGAGCGCGCCGCGTTTACCTCGTGGAGGAGCCGATGGCGGCCGGGCTGGGGGCGGGCCTGCCGATCCACGAGCCGACGGCGTCCATGATCGTGGACATCGGCGGCGGCACGACGGAAGTCGCGGTGATGAGCCTGTCGGACATCGCCGAGTGCCACTCGTTGCGGGTAGCGGGGGATGAGGCGGACGCGGCCATCATCAATTACATGAAGCGCAACTACAACCTGATGATCGGCCTGCAGACCGCCGAGCGCATCAAGATTCAGATCGGGTCGGTGGCCCCGCTGAGCGAAGAGATGAAGATGGAGGTCAAAGGCCGCGACATGATCAGCGGGCTGCCGCGGCGGGCGGTGATCACCAGCGAGGAAGTGCGCGAGGCGCTCAAGGAGCCGGTCGGCCAGATCATCGAGGCGGTTTTGCGGACGCTGGAAAAGCTGGAGCCGGAGTTGGCCGCGGACCTGGTGGATAACGGCATTCACCTGGCGGGCGGCGGGTCGCTCCTGCGTGGGCTGGACCAGGTGCTGGCTAAGGCCTCGGGGCTGGACGTGCGCGTGGCGGACGATCCACTGACGTGCGTGGCGCGCGGCACGAGCGAGTTTCTAGATAACCTGGACACGTGGGGCGGCACATTCGAATCGGACGAGGACGAGTATTGACGCGGCCCACTGTTCCCGGGTCGGCGAGTGTGGCACGGGCGCCCCGCCGGCGTTTTGTGCGGTTACGCGGGGGCGCTTGCGATAGAACATCTGTGGGGGAACGGACTGACCTCAAAACACGCTGGCAACACAACGGGGGACCGAAGTGAGGCCCATCCGGCTGACGCGTGCTCGCGCATTCACCCTGCTGCTGCTGGCGGCCGCGGTGCTGGCCCTACTGCCGCCCACGTGGACGCGCTGGCTGCGCAGCCCCTTCCAGATATTGGCCCTGCCGCAATGGGCCGTGCTGCGGCCGGCGCAGCGTGCCTGTGAGGGGGCGGCGGAAGCGCGGCAATCTGAGCGTGTGGCGCGGCTGGAGCGAGAGAACGAGCAACTCCGCCTGGCGCTGGGGCAGGAGCGGCTATGGCGGGAGGATTTGGAGCGGCGTTACGACGCGGTGTGTGGGCTGCGCGGGCAGATGTGGTCGGACAACGTGGACCTGGTGATCGCGCCGGTCCTGGGGTTCGATGTCTCACCGTGGCGCGAGACAGCGCTGATCGGCCGCGGCGCGGACAGCAATCTCGCCGTGGGCCAGTGGGTGGCGGCGGGGGAGGGGTTTGAGGGATGGGAAAGCGGGGCGGAGTTTTTGCTGCAGCGCTGCATCATTGGCCGCATCGTCGACGTTGAGACGCACGTCAGCCGGGTGGAGCTGACTACGGACCCCAAATTCCGCGAACAGGTGGTGCCGGTAAAAGTGCTGGCCGACGGGACCATGCAGCCGGAACCGCGGCCTTACGTGATTACCGGCGCTGGGCGGCGGGGCATGATGATCAGCCAAGCAGATGCGGATTTGAGCAAGCTGGGGTTCACGTATCTGGCGCTTCCGGCCCGGCCCGGACTGCCGGCGACGCTAAGTGTAGGCAAGATAAAGAGTTCCAAACAGTCGGCGCAATCGGCGCTGCACTACGACATCGAGGCGGAGCCGCTGGTCAACGTCGCGCGGCTACGCTACGTGGCGGTAATCGCCGCGAGTGCCCAGTAAACCCAAGGCGGCGAGCTGCTGCGCAAAGTAACAGAGCCGGGGCGTGCCGCCCCCGGTTTGTACGGTGTGCCCGAACGCGCCTTGGGCTCCGAAATTGGGGGGATGTCAGCAAAACGCGGAAAAGCCGCCAGACCTCTCGATCACTTGATCCCTAGATCGCCCTCGATGTCCGGCTCCATCAGTCCGGGGCGACACGCCCCGGCTCTGCTCGGGTGCGCCCCGCTTTTCCGCCGGCTCGACTCCGCGATATGCCCGCTCCGCTCCGCGATTATGCTCCGGCGGCGCTCGCCGCGTGCAATTTCCGTTCTTTGGGCTTGACGTAATCGTTACGGGCGGTATTCTGGCACGACTCGACTTATGTGGTCGGGAACCCAGACAGGTTACGATGTTGAACGGACGGTAGAACGCCGATGGCAGGTGAGCGGATTCGTATTCGAATGGAGGCCTATGATCACCGGGCGCTGGATTCTTCAGCCCAGGAGATCGTGGACCAGGCCAAGCGGACGGCGGCCCGCGTGCGCGGCCCCGTGCCGCTGCCAACACGTATTGAACGGTACACCGTCCTGCGGTCCCCCCACATTGACAAGAAATCGCGTGAACAATTTGAGATGCGCACTCATAAGCGGGTCATCGATATCTTCGAGCCAACCGCCAGGACCGTGGAGGCCCTGAACCGGCTGGTGGTGCCCGCGGGTGTTTTCGTGAAGATCAAGGCATAGTCGGCGCGGCTGCCGACTAACGTTTTTTGTGCGCGGCCTCGCCGCGGTAACCGGGGGGAGTCGGGTCGGCAGACCCGACCTACGCGGCGGGCGGCGTGCTGACAGGAGTGCCGCGGGATGGTCCCGGCGATACTTGGCAAGAAAATCGGAATGACGCAGGTGTTCGATCCATCGGGCGAGCGCGTCCCGGTGACGATCGTCCAGGCCGGCCCGTGCGTCGTCCTGCAAACCAAGCAGGCCGACGGCAAGGACGGCTACAACAGCGTCCAACTGGGCTTCGACGACGTAAAGCCGCACCGCTCGACCATGCCCGAGATCGGCCACGCCCGCAAGGCCCAGACGGCGCCGAAGCGGTTTGTGCGCGAGATCCGGCTGGCTGAGCCGCCCGACAAGCAGATCGGCGAGACGGTTACGGTGGAGCTGTTCGAGCAGAGCGGCGTCAAATACGTCGATGTGATCGGGACCACCAAGGGCAAGGGCTTTCAGGGCGGGATGAGGCGCTGGGGTTTCGGCGGGCAGCCGGCCTCGCACGGCACCGAGCGCAAACACCGTTCTCCGGGCAGCATCGGCGGCCGGGGGGCGACGCGCGGCCACAGCGGGGCGGTCAAGAAAGGCAAGCGGATGGCCGGCCACACCGGCAACGAGCGGCGGACGATCCGCAACCAGCCGCTGGTGAGCATCGACGCGGAGCACAATCTACTGGTCATCCGCGGGGCGATTCCGGGCGCCAAGGGCAGCTATGTGATCGTGCGGAAGGCGAAGACCCGGGAGTAGCGGAGTAAGGGCCATGCTAAGCGTACCCGTATATGACGAAACCGGCGCGAAGATCGGCGCCGAACAGATTGACGAGGGGCTGCTTGGCAACGAGGTCAACGCGTCGTTGCTGAAGCAGGTGGTTGTGGCCTATCATGCGAACCGGCGGCAGGGGCACGCCGTGACCAAGAGCCGCTCCGACGTCGTCGGCTCTACCAAGAAGCTCTATCGCCAGAAGGGCACCGGGCGGGCCCGGATGGGTAACGCCCGAACTCCGCAGCGACGCGGCGGCGGCATGGCCTTCGCCAAGCGGGTGCGCGACTTCCGCCAGGCGCTGCCCAAGAAAATGCGCCGGCTGGCCCGGAACCAGGCGGTGCTGGCCAAGATTAACAGCAACGAAGCGCTGATCGTGGACGGGCTGCGCTTCGACGTGCCCAAGACTTCGCGTTTCGCCACGTTTCTGAAGAAAGTCGACGCGGACAACGGCTGCCTCTTTGCGATGGCGGAGCCCAACGAGACGCTTTACAAGAGCGGCCGCAACATCCCGCGGACCGAGATTCGCCCGGTGGCGGAATTGAACGCGTATGACATTCTGGCCCGGCGGAAGCTGATCTTCACGCGGGATGCCTTCGCCAGTTTCCGCGCTAGCGTGGGCGGGGCCCAGAAAGCGAGCGAATAGGCATGGATATTTACCATACGATCATCAGGCCGCTCGTTACGGAGAAGAGCTCGTACCAATCGCGCCAGTCGAGCGCGGGCCGCGGCGGCACGTATAGCTTCGAAGTCCATCCCGAGGCCAATAAGCTGCAAATCAAGAATGCCGTGGAAAAAATCTACGGCGTTCGCGTTTTGGACGTGCGGACTTCCAATCGGCCCGGGAAGTTGCGGCGGTTTCGTTACAAGACCGGCCGGACGCGCCAGATCAAGAAGGCCGTCGTTACGCTGGATCAAGACAGCCACATTGATTTGTTCTAGGCGGAGCCCGGAAACGAGGTAGGTTATGGGCGTCAAGACATACAAACGAACATCCGCCGGGCGGCGCAACTCGAGCGTGAATACTTACGAGGAAGTGACGCACCGGCTGCAGAACCGGCCCGCCAAGAGGCTGCTTGAGCCGCTCCAAAAGCGTGGTGGGCGGAATCATCACGGGGTCATCACCGCTCGGCATCGCGGCGGCGGGCACAAGCGGATGTACCGGATCATCGACTTCCGCCGTAATCTGGATAACGTGCCGGCCAAGGTGCTGGAAATTCAGTATGACCCGAATCGCTCCTGCCACATTGGCCTGGTCGAGTACCAGACCGGCGAGAAGCGCTACATCCTGGCGCCGCTGGGTCTGAAAGCGGGCGACACCATTGAGAGCGGGGTGAAGGTCGAACCGCAGGTAGGCAACTGCATGCCGTTGGCGTCCATTCCCATCGGCATGGACATTCACAATATTGAGATGAACCCCGGCCAGGGCGGCAAGCTGGTCCGCACGGCCGGCGGCGCGGCGCGGCTGATGGCCCGCGAGGGCAATTGGGCGGTGCTGCAACTGCCGTCGGGCGAAATGCGGCAGGTGCGCGTCGAATGCCGGGCGACCATCGGCCAGCTCGGCAACCTGGACCACCAGAACGTTCGCCTGGGCAAGGCGGGGCGTTCGCGATACATGGGCTGGCGGCCGCACGTGCGTGGCAAGGCCATGAACCCCGTGGCGCACCCGCTGGGCGGGGGCGAGGGGCGCAGCAACGGCGGGCGGCATCCCTGTTCGCCCTGGGGCAAGCTGGCCAAGGGCGGGCGGACGCGCAGTCCGCGGGCGCGTTCGAATCGCCGGATTCTGCGTCGCCGCATAACGAAGTCATTTGGCGAGGCGAAGCTGCGGCGGAAGTGGTAAGGCAGTTAGCTAGAGGAATACGCATGGCGCGTAGCGCGAAAAAAGGCCCGTACGTAAACGAGCACGTGTTCAACAAGGTGCTCGCGGCCCAGAAGATGGGCGACCGGACGCCGATCAAGGTGTGGAGCCGGTCGTGCACGATTGTGCCGGAATTTGTGGGCGTGACGTTCGAGGTGCATAACGGACGGCACTTCCAGAAGGTGTTCGTGACCGAAGATATGGTCGGGCACAAGCTGGGTGAATTCTCGCCGACGCGGACGTTCCGGGCGCACACTGCACGCGCGGTGGCGAAGTAGCAGGAGGCCTTGAAGATGTGGACCGCAAAACACCGCTACGCACGGATCGCCGATCGCAAGGCGCGGCTCGTGGTAGATCTGATCCGCGGGCGGCGGTGCGATGACGCAGTGGAGTTGTTACGCTTCACGCACAAACGCGCCGGTAAGTTGGTCGATCGCGTGCTCAAATCCGCAATGGCCAGCGCCAATGAGGCTGAGGCGTCCATGCACCGGCTGGTCGTAAGCGAAGCACGGGTCGATCCGGGTCCGATCATCAAGCGCTTTCACCCGAAAGACCGCGGGCGGGCGCACCCGATCATGAAGCGGACTTCTCACATTACAATTTCGGTGAGTGAAAAGGAATAACGCGTGGGCCAGAAGTGCAATCCAATCGGCTTCCGGGTGGGCATTACCGAAGGCTGGAAGTCCCGCTGGTACGCCCCTAAAGCGGCCTTTGGCGCGTTCCTCGTCGAGGATGAGAACATTCGCCGCTTCATCGAAAAGGAACTCAACGAGAAGCCGCCTTTCGCCGGCATCTCCAAGGTCGAAATCGAGCGTACGCGCGACGAAGTAAAGGTGATCCTGCACTCCGCCCGCCCCGGCGTCGTGATCGGCGCCAAAGGGGCCGAGGTGGACAAGCTCAAGGAACGCCTGGAAGACCTGATTGATCGTCGCGTCTCCGTGAATATAGTTGAAATCAAGAACCCCGATCTGGACGCCCGGCTGGTCGGCCAGGGCATCGCCGAGCAGCTCAAGAAACGCGGCAGCTTCCGGCGCATCATGAAGATGAAGTGCGAGGCCGCCATGGCGGCCGGGGCCAAGGGCGTGAAGATCATCTGCTCCGGCCGGCTGGGCAACGCGGAAATGGCCCGCACCGAAACGCAGATGCTGGGTTCGATTCCGCTGCAGACGTTGCAGGCGGAAGTGGATTACGCCATCACGCATGCGGTAACCACGGTCGGCGTGATAGGCATCAAGGTTTGGATTTATCGCGGCAGTTATGGCGAGCAGCCGGCGACGGCGGCCGGAGACGGCCGGTTCCGCCGCCGGGCGCGTCGCTAACGGGCGTTGGTTTTAGGTGTGCTAGTGTTGGAGGTCTGAGTCTCCGCGTGGCACACGGCACTATTGAGGCTTAGACCGCACTGTTGAGGCTCAGGCCTCACAGTGGCACACGGTAGAGTGGCACACGGTAGGAGTTAGTTATGCCGGGCAACATGCCGAAACGCGTGAAGTACCGCAAGGCCTTCAAGGGCCGCATCCGCGGGAACGCGCTGCGCGGCAACAGCGTCGCCTTTGGTGACTATGGTTTGCAGTCGCTGGAGCCGGCGCGAATAACGTCGCGGCAGATTGAGGCCGGGCGCGTGGCGGCGACGCACTTTCTGCACCGCGAAGGCCGGGTTTACATCCGCATCTTCCCCTGGAAGCCCATTTCGAAGAAGCCGCTGGAAACGCGTATGGGCAAGGGCAAGGGCGAGGTGGACATCTGGGCGGCCGTGGTCCGGCCGGGCATGGTAATGTACGAGGTCGGGGGTGTCGGCGAGGACGTGGCCAAGGCGGCGTTGTTGCGGGTGGCTCACAAGCTACCGGTGCGCACCAGGTTCATCGCCCGCCGGCATAGCGTGTAGGAGCCGGTCATGGCGTTGACGATCGAGAATTTGCGGGCCATGAAGGCGGATGAGCTGCACGCGGAGCTGGAGCGCCTGCGGCGGCACTTTTTCGACCTGCGGGCCCAGGCGGTGACCGAGAAGCTGGAAGACCCGACGCAGCTCGGCAAGACCCGGCGCAGCATAGCGCGCGTCTTGACGGTCTTACGTGAACGCGGCGAAAAGAACATCGAACAGCGGCAGGACCATCTGACGGCCCAGGCCGCGCGGCATAAGTGAGTTGGTAGTGCAAAGCAAAGCTCCGCTTTGCCGGCACTGATTGCAGAACGGATAGCACGGAATGGATACGACAGAACCCGGAAAAGCCGTGGTGTCACCGCCTGCGGCGCCGCGCGCGCGGCGTGCCACGCGCATCGGCGTGGTCGCGTCTGCGGCGCGCCAGAAGACCATCAAGGTGACGGTTTCTTATCTGGTCAAGCACGGCAAGTACGGCAAGTTTCTGAGCCGGCGCACGGTGATGCACGCCCACGACGAGAACAACGAGGCCGGGGTGGGCGACCTGGTTGAGGTGGCCGAGTGCCGCCCGATCAGCAAGACCAAGAATTGGCGCCTGGTGCGGATCGTGCAGCGGGCCCCGCGGCAGGCGGCCGAGGTGCTGGGGCAGGGGGGTGAAGCGTGATTACGCAGTACACGCGGCTGGACGTGGCCGACAACACGGGCGCCAAGGAGCTGCAGTGCATCCAGGTGCTGAAGGGTTCGGCGGCCCGGCACGGCAAGAAGCGGCTGGCCAAGGGCGGGGTGGGGGACATCGCCATCTGCTCGATCAAGAGCGTGTTGCCATCATCGGAGCTGAAAAAGGGCGAAAAGGTGCGCGTGGTGATTGTGCGCACCAAGTACCCGACGCGCCGCAAGGACGGCAGCTACGTGCGTTTCGACAGCAACGCGGCGGTGATTATTGACGGCGACGGGAATCCCAAGGGTACCCGCGTATTCGGGGCGGTGGCCCGCGAGCTGCGCGAGAAGAACTTCGCCAAGATCATCTCGCTGGCTGAGGAGGTTTGGTAAGTATGGCCGCGCGGGTTCGTAAAGACGACATTGTTGAAGTGATTGCCGGCGAGCACCGGGGTGCTCGCGGCAAGGTGCTGCGGGTCGATCCGGTCAAGGACCGGGTGGTGGTCGAAGGCGTTAACATGGTTTATCGCCACGTGCGCAAGAGCCGCAAGCACCCGCAGGGCGGTCGAATTCAGAAAGAGGCCCCGATTCACGCCTCAAACGTGATGCCGGTCGATCCCAAAACCGGGCGCGGTACGCGGGTGCGCTTCCAGGTGCAGCGGGATGCCACGGGCAAAGTGGTCAGCAAGCAGCGCCTCAGCCTCGGCGGCTCCGTGCTGAGCGAAGTGACGCGCGCCACCGGCGAATATAAGCGCAGGAATCAGTAATGGTACGGCTACTCGACAAATACCGGCAGACGGTCATACCGGCTCTGCAGCAGGAGCTGGGGCGGCAGAACATCATGTCGCTGCCCAAGCTGGAGAAGATCGTGGTTTCGATGGGCCTGGGCAAGGCGGTTCAGGAGAGCGGCAACAAGTCGCGCGAGAACCGCCGCTTCACCGAGGCCGAAGAGCATCTGCGCACGGTAACCGGGCAGAAGCCGCTGGTAACCAAGGCCCGCAAGAGCGTATCGAACTTCAAAGTTCGCGAGGGCTGGGACGTCGGGCTGAAGGTGACGCTGCGCGGGGCGCGAATGTACGAATTTCTCGATCGCCTGGTGGCGCTGGCCATCCCGCGCGTCCGCGATTTTCGCGGTCTGGACCCGGGCGGCTTCGACGGGCGCGGCAACTACAATATGGGCTTGTCAGAATACGGCGTATTTCCGGAGATCGATCCGGACAAAGTCAATTATCAGCAGGGTATGAACATTACCATTTGCACCAGCGCCCGCAACGACGCCGAAGCGCGGCGGCTGCTGGCGCTGATGGGCATGCCCTTCAGGAGCTAAGCGGTCAATGGCCAGATTGGGACTGATACACAAATCCAAGCGCACGCCGAAGTACCGCGTGCGGGCGTACACGCGCTGCGAGCTGTGCGGCCGCTCGCGTGCGGTTTATCGCAAGTTCCGCCTGTGCCGCCTGTGCTTCCGTAAGCTGGCCGGTGAAGGTCGCATCCCTGGGGTGCGGAAAGCGAGTTGGTAATGGCCACATCGGACCCGATCGCCGACATGCTGACACGCATCCGTAACGCCGACCGGATCGGCAAGCGGCGGGTGCGCGTCAAGCGCAGCAAGGTGTGCCTGGGGATTGCCCAGGTTCTCAAGGATGAAGGCTATATTCTGGACTTCCAGCAGATCGAGGACACCAACCAGGGCGAGATCGAAATCGACCTGAAGTACGCCGACGACGGCACGCACGTGATCCAGGATCTGCAGCGCGTCAGCCGGCCCGGACGGCGCATCTATGCGCACGTCGACGAGATGCCGCGCGTGCTGGACGGTTTGGGCATAACGATTGTCTCCACCAGCCGCGGCGTGCTGAGCGACCGGCAGTGTCGCAAGCAGCGCGTGGGTGGCGAGTTGCTCTGCAAGGTTTGGTGATTCGATGTCGCGGATTGGCAAGAAACCGGTTCCCGTCCCGCCCGGCGTCAAGGTCAACCTCTCCGGGCGAAACGTGGAAATCACCGGTCCCAAAGGCAAGTTGAGCTGGCAGGTCCCCGAGCCGATTACCGTGGCTCTTAAGGACAACCAGGTCGTCTGTGACCGGCCCGACGATCAGAAGCGCAGCCGGGCCTTGCACGGCACCTCGCGCGCCTTGATCGCGAACATGGTGAAGGGCGTGGCCGAGGGCTATCGCATCGACCTGGAAATCTACGGCACCGGCTATGGCTGCAAGCTCGAGGGCAAGACCTTCCTGCTGAACGTCGGGTACATGGGGCGGGGCATCGGTCGTAAGGCCCAGTTCGAAATTCCGGTGCCGCCCGGGCTGGAAATCAAGGTCGACGCCCCGGTCGCCCGTGGCGACAACGAGCCCGCGAAATTCTCGGTCAGCGGCCCAGACAAGCAACAGGTTGGCGCATTTGCGGCCGACATCCGTAAGCTCCGCAAGCCGGAACCCTACAAGGGCAAGGGCATCCGTTACGCCGGCGAGCACATTCGCCGCAAGGCTGGCAAGGTGTTTGCGGGCGGCGGCGGCGGCTGATTGGGCTGTGATTCGGCTCTGAGGTAAGGTAATGCGAACAGAATTCCTCAAGGTGGCACGCCAGGAGCGACGAATTCGCCGCGTGCGCAAAAAGGTGGACGGTACTCCGGCCCGGCCGCGCCTGGCGGTCAGCCGCTCCAATACGGGCATTTACGCCCAGATTATTGACGACGTTGCCAGACGCACGCTGTGCGGCGTCTCCAGCCGCGGCAAGGAAATTCGCGAGCAGGTGACCTACGGCGGAAACGTCAAAGCGGCGGCCGTCGTGGGCAAGGCGTTGGCCGAAAAAGCGCGGGCCCTCGGCATCGAGCAGGTGTGTTTCGATCGCCGCGGCCGCAAGTATCACGGCCGAATCAAGGCTTTGGCGGATGCGGCCCGCGAAGCCGGTTTAAAGTTCTAGGGCAAAGGCAGAGAAGGTAATTATGTCGACACGGCCGAAACAAGCGCGCGGCGGAGGCGGCGGCGGCAGACGGCGGCTAGCGGACCATGAGCCCGGCGCCGAATCCAACATTGATGACGCGCTGGTCAAGCTTTACCGCTGTGCCTGCGTGGTGAAGGGTGGCCGTCGCTTTTCGTTCGGCGCCCTGGTGGTCGTCGGCGACCGGCAGGGTCGCGTAGGCTATGGTTACGGCAAGGCCAACGAGGTCCCGCCGTCCGTCGAGAAGGGCAACAAGCAGGCTCGCCGGCGCATGTTCACCGTTCCACTGCGGGGCACGACGATACCGCACCGCGTGGTGGGCGCGTACGGCGCCAGCCGGGTGGTGTTGATCCCGGCCGCCGAAGGTACCGGCGTCATTGCCGGCTCGGCTCCGCGGGCCGTGCTGGAACTGGCCGGGATTAAGGACGTGCTGACCAAGGTCTACGGCTCGACGAGCCCGAAGAACCTGGTGAAAGCCACCATCGACGGTCTCCAGAAACTGCGCTCGCGGGCGCGGGTCGAGGAGTTGCGCGGGGTCACACTGGATCTTCCGCCGGAGCGCCCATCGAAAAAGGCGCCCATCGAGGCGCATGTCTCGGCCGATGAGCCTTCCGATGAGGGCGAGGCGGACAGCGGCCAGGCCACTCCGCAACAGCAGCAGGAAATGCAGCCATGATGCTGAACGAAATAACAGCGACGGCGGGGGCGCACCGGCCGCGTAAGCGCGTCGGGCGAGGCGAAGCCAGCGGGCACGGCAAGACCTGCGGGCGCGGCAACAAGGGCTTTCAGTCGCGCGCCGGCGGGGGCGCGCGGCGCCTGACCGAAGGCGGTCAGATGCCGCTGTTCCGGCGCTTGCCGAAGCGCGGCTTCAGCAATTTCGAGTTTCGCACCGAGTACCAGGTGGTCAACGTGGGAGTGCTGAACGAGCACTTTGACCAGGGCGGACGCGTGGATCTGGAGAGCCTGCGAAAGCTGAACCTGGTGCAGGGTCCGCGACCGTTGGTCCGCATCCTGGGGCACGGCAAGCTGGACAAGAAGCTGACCGTTGCGGCCCATGCGTTCAGCGGCCAGGCGCGGGCGGCGATCGAGCAGGCGGGCGGAACCGTGCAGGTTATTGAGCGTCCCGACCGGGCCGCACAAGCACGGGCTAAACGAAATACGGCCAAGAAGTCGTCCCCCAAAAAGTCCGCCCCGAAGAAGGGCGACACGGCGCCACCGGCCGGCGCATAGCAAAGGGCGCGAGTCCCAAGAAGGTTGAACTGAGATGCTGCGTGCCTTTATTAATACCTTCCGGATTCCGGACCTCCGCAACAAGGTGCTGTTTACGCTCTTCATGTTGTCGGTATACCGGATTGGTTACTACGTTCCGCTTCCGGGAGTCGATCAGGAAACTCTTTCCAGTCACTTCCGTGGCGGTGCCAGCGGCAGCCCGGTCGGCCAGATGGCTGATCTGTTTGCCCTGTTCACCGGCGGCGACCTGGGGCAGAGCACGTTGTTCGGCTTGGGGATCATGCCTTACATCAGTGCCTCGATCATTCTGCAGTTGCTCGTGACGGTTGTGCCTGCCCTGGAAAAACTCCAAAAAGAGGGTGAATCCGGACGGCGAAAAATCAACGAGTACACCCGCTACCTCACCGTCGCCTTGTGTTTGATACAGTCGGTGTTCTGGGTGCAGTACCTCCACAGCAACAACCTGGTGTACGCCGAATTCTCGACCGGCATGATGTGGTGGACATTCGCCCTGATGGCCATCGTGGGTTTGATGGCCGGAACCATGCTGCTGATGTGGATCGGTGAGCAGATCGACGAGTACGGCATCGGCAACGGCATCAGCTTGATCATCATGGCCGGCATCATTGCCCGCTTGCCGACCGTGTTTATCGAGATCTACAGCGGCCTCTTCCGCAGCGGCCAGATGGCGGGTGCGACCTACATCACGCCGGAAAAGGTGGTCTTCCTGGTCCTGTCGTTCGTGGCGGTCGTGGCCGGGGCAATACTGATTACCCAGGCCCAACGCCGCATTCCGATTCAGCAGGCCAAGCAGACTCGCGGCCGGCGCATTGTGGGCGGGGCGCGGCACTACCTGCCGTTGCGCGTGAACCACGGCGGCGTGATGCCCATCATTTTCGCCAGCTCGTTGCTGATGTTCCCGCAGTTCATTCTGGGATGGCTGGCGAACGCGAATTGGCCGTCCTGGCTGGCCTGGGCCGGCACCGTCGCCAGTCAGGTGAACGCGAACTTCCACATGGGCAGCTATCTGTACGAAGTGTCGTACATCGCGATGGTGTACTTCTTCGCGTACTTCTGGACGGCCGTCCAATTCCAGCCCAAGGAACTGGCCAACAACTTGCGCGACATGGGCAGCTTCATCCCCGGCCTGCGGCCCGGAAAGCGGACCGCGGATTACCTCGAAGCCGTCATGCAGCGGATCACTTACGTCGGCGCCGGCTTCCTGGCCCTGATCGCGGTGATCCCGTCGGTCGTCGCGACGCAGCTTGAAATCCCGTGGCGCATCTCGGCCTTCCTGGGTGGCACCGGCTTGCTGATCGTCGTCAGCGTCGCCTTGGACTTCATTAACCGCATCGAAGCCAACCTGATCATGCGCAACTACGAGGGCTTCCTCGGGCATGAAGGCGTGGCGCGGGTCAAAGGAATGTACTAATGGCTGACAAGCGACTGGTCTTTCTCGGTCCGCCCGGCAGCGGCAAAGGCACGCAGGCCCAGCGCCTGTGCGACCGCTTGGGTCTGACGCAACTCGCCAGCGGCGACCTGCTGCGGCGCGAGGTTCGCGAAAAGAGCGAGATCGGTCTTAAGGCCGCGAGCTTCATGGAAGCCGGCGTGCTCGTTCCCGACGACGTCATAACCGGCATCATGCTGGCGGCGGTTGGGCGTCTGCCGGCCGGCGGCGGGTTTGTACTGGATGGCTTCCCGCGAACCGTACCGCAGGCTGAGGCTCTGGACGCCGGCTTGAAGGCCAGTGGGCGGACCTTGCAGGCTGTAATAGATTTCCGCCTCGACGACGCGGAGATCATCCGCCGCATCATTACCCGCCGGGTTTGCATCGATTGCGGGGCGGCCTATAATACGGAGTTCATGCCGCCGAAAAAGGCGGGTGTATGTGATCGGTGTAACGGGGAAGTTATTCAGCGGGTTGATGACCGCGAAGAGACGGTTCGGACGCGGCTGGCCACGTACCGCGCGCAGACCGAGCCCCTGATCGGGTACTACACCCGGCAGGGCCTGCTGCAGTCTGTGGACGCGAGCGTGGGGGCGGACGCCGTTCAAAAAGAAGTGTTGCGGATCGTGGAGGCGCTAGGTACGCGCGGATGAAGGCGGCCGGGGCCAGAATAGTTTTGAAATCGGCCCGCGAAATCGAACTGATGCGGGCGGCCGGTCGCCTGGTATACGAGATTCTGTGCGAGCTGCAGCGGCGGATCCGGCCGGGCGTGACCACCGCCGAACTGGACAGAGTCGCCGGCCAGATGATTCGCGATGCCGGCGCGACGGCGTTGTTCCTGGGCGTGCGAAATCCGCAGGCCCGTTGCCCGTTTCCGGCGAGCATTTGCGCGTCGGTCAACGAGGCGGTGGTACACGGTATCCCGGACGACCGCCCGCTGATGGAAGGCGACATCGTCAGCGTGGATTGCGGCGTGCGGCTGAAAGGCTATTGCGGCGACGCCGCCCGCACTTTCGCGGTGGGCCGGATTTCGCCGGAGTCCCGGAAGCTGCTGGATGTGACGCAGCAGATGCTGGCGCTGGCCCTGAGCGAGATTCGCCCCGGCGTACGCTGGGGCACGATCGCCCGCAAGATGCAGAAATACGTCGAGGGCGAAGGCTTCGGCGTAGTGCGTGAGTTTGTCGGCCACGGCATCGGACGCGAGATGCACGAAGAGCCCAAGGTGCCCAACGCCTGGGGCCGCGGCCTGAAGAATATGGATTTCGAGTTGGTGCCGGGCATGATCCTGGCAATCGAGCCGATGGTCACCGCCGGCAGCCCGGAGGTGGAGTTCGGCGACGACGCGTATCGCTGGGCAGTGGTCACGAAGGACCGCCGGCCGGCGGCGCATTTTGAGGACACCGTGGCGGTTACGGCCAACGGCCCGGATGTCCTGACGGACGGTCGTTGAGGAC
>JAGPEO010000112.1 GCA_018056925.1 Phycisphaerae bacterium | reverse complement strand
TAGCTGAGCCCACCCAGCGGGTCGCCGTTGGGCCGAATGAACACATCCAGATCGGGCGCCATGCCGGCCAGTACGCCGACGACAGCGGCCCAGGGGGTGCGGCCTCCGACGGCGGCGTATGCGGTAACTCCTCCCAAAATGCCGTGAGTCAAAGGATCCATTTGCTTGCTCTGTCCCTGCGCTTCGCCCTTGGCCGGAGAAGTAGCGGTCATTGATGCTAGCCGGGCGGGCGCGCCAGTCAATTTGCGCGGGCGTACTTCGCGCCTGCCGGTGAGTGCGTTAACTTCCGGGCATGCGAAGGCTAATTCTCCTATCGGTGACGGGCTGTTTGCTGCTGGCCTGCGGCTGCGAACCGTCCATGACGTACAGGGACTGGCTCATGCAAGGCGAGCAGGCCTGCACCGAGAAGAAGTACGACGAGGCAATCCGGCACCTCACGCAGTACATCAACGCGGTCGGTGGTTCGCCGGAGGCGGCCCGGGCTCACTACCTGCGCGGCGTGGCATTGGCCGGGCTGAACCGGCGGCAGGACGCGCGGCAGGACCTGCAGCGCGCCGCCTCGTTCCCGGGCCAGGCCGACGTGTGCTGGCGGGCGAACAGCGTGCTGGGGACGTTGGATTACGAGGACGGGCGCTGGGCCGAGGCGGCCAAATACTACGAAGCGGTGGCCGAGATCGCGCCGCAGGAGCCTCCGAAGGACCTGTTCTTATTCCGGTTGGGCGCCTGCTATGAACGGATGGGCCGCTGGGAGACTGCCCGGCGTACTTTCCGGCGGATTGTCGACGAGTTTCCGCAGAGCAGCGTTGTGAGTGATGCAGTTCGCCGGACGCAGATCAACGCGGACCATTTTTCGGTGCAGTGCGGGGTTTTTTCGAGCATCAAGAACGCGGAGGGCCTGGTCAAGCAACTGCAACAGGCGGGTTTCTCACCCACCGTGCAACGCGAACCGCGCGGCGGTGTTCTGGTATACGTGGTGCGCGTCGGCCGGTTCAACAATTACGAGATGGCGATACAAGAGTTGGCGCGGGTAAAAGGATACGTGCCGACGGCGGTGCTGTGGCCGTGAACTCGGCGATAATATCACAGGAGTCTTTGCCTGGTTTCCTTCCCCATAGGAGCTTCCTATGACTCGTGATGAAGCCTGGAATTTGTTGTGCGAGTACACGCAGAACGACTCGCTGCGCAAGCATGCGCTGGCGGTGGAGGCGGCGATGCGGCACTACGCGCGGCATTTCGGGGAGGATGAAAACTTGTGGGGTGTGGTGGGCCTGCTGCACGATTTTGATTATGAGCGCTGGCCGAATCCGCCCGCGCACACGCGCGAAGGGGCCCGCATTCTGCGCGAGAAGGGTGTCGATGAGGAGATCGTGGGCGCGATTCTATCGCACGGGCATTGGAACCTGGACGAGTACCCGCGCGATCGGCCGCTGCGCAAAACGCTGTTCGCAGTGGATGAGCTATGCGGTTTTCTGATTGCCTGCGCGCTGGTGCGGCCGACGAGATTGGAGGGGCTAGAGCCCAAGAGCGTGAAGAAAAAGATGAAGACGCCGGCGTTCGCGGCGGCGGTTTCGCGCGAGGACATCGAGGCGGGGGCACAGTTGCTGGAATTGCCGCTGGACGACCATATTCGCAATTGCATTGCGGCACTGCAGCCGCACGCGGCGGCGCTCGGGCTGGGGTAGCGGCGTTTCGAGTCCTGTTACGGCTACTGCGTGGCTTGCACGGCGCCGGCGCGGGCTTCAACTGCCTCACCGTCGCAGCCGTTTGCCAGCGTGGGGTCGCTGGCCACTCCGCGGCGCACCAATTCTTGCCAGTGCTTCTCGTTGAACAAGCAGCCCGGGTCTCCGGCATTTAGAACGCCGTAGTACGCGTCGGAGCGGGCGAGGCAGCCCCCGCAATAATTCTTGAACTTGCAGACTTCGCAGTGGCTCAAACGCCGGGCGCGGTCGCAGGTGATTTCCCAAAAGTTGTTGTCGCGGAACATCTCGGCCAGCGGCCGCTGCCGGACGTTGCCCAGTACTCGGTGCGGCAGGTATACGCAGGGGGTGACGTCGCCGTTGGGCTGGATTGCGTTGTAGCAGCGCCCGGCGCCGCAGCCGCCGAGATACTTGGCGAGCACGCGGGCCTTAAGGCCGGCGCCCGAGCCGGCATGGCTGGCGGCGGTGCGGCCCTCGATGGGCGCGTGCGCCAGGCAGACTTTGCCCAGTTGCGGCGCTGTTGAGAGCACGCCGATTTTGCCGCTTTGCATCCATTTGTTCAGCAGCAGCAGGAGCTGCTCGCGCTGACGCGGCGTCAGGTCGCCCTCGACCATTTCCAGTCCGCGGCCGACGGGAATGAAATTGAAGTGCGCAAATGTTGAGGCGCCAATGTCGATGGCGAACTCAATCATTCGCTCAACTTCGTCGTAGTTGCCCTGGTGCACGCACATGGCGACTCCCAGGCGCAGCCCGGGCGTCTGCGTCACAATGCGCATGCCGCGTACCGAGCGTTCCCACATGCCGCGCACGCCGCGGAACTCGTCGTGCCGCCGCGCGTCGACAGAATCCAGGGAAACCTCGACGTATCGGACGCCGGCTTCGGCCAGCTCCGCGGCCAGTTTGGGAGTCATCGTGCCGCCATGCGTGGCGATGCTCGTGTGAATGCCGTATTTGTGACAGCGGTGCAGAACCGGCAGCAGATCGCGGTCGATGGTCGGCTCGCCGCCGGCGAAGGCGATCATGGGGATGCTCAGCCGGCCGGCCTGGTCGACCACGTTCAGCTTCTCCGCCAGAAGCAGTTCGTTGGGCAAACGGCGGTGCGCGGTATCCTGATAGCAGTGCCGGCAGTTCAGGTTGCAAAGGTTGGTAAAGTTCCATACCAGGAACATGGGGGCGGAGAATCGCTGGGGCGTGGTGAGCCCGAATTCCGCGACGCTGCGGGCCGTCAGTACCAGCCCGCGCACGGTGCTGGTGTGCTCGGCCACACTGCGGCGGAACGTCTCGTCCGATGTGGCCCCCTTGATGCGGCGAATAGCAATGTGGATCGGCCAATACTTGAAACGCTGCCACAGGCTAGCCTGCGGATTGGCATACGACTCAATCGCTTGCTGAATGATCGTGCCACCGTCCCGCCGCGGGCGCGACAGGAAGCCCAGTAACCAGCGCACGGGGCGCTTGCCGAGCACGTCCTCCAGCCAGTGGTGATAATCGAGATCCACCCCGCGAAAGCTGCCCGGCCCGGCGGCGTCTCCATTATGACCGGCATCCCTGCTGTGCTGACTGCGCTGCCGCTGCGCTGCGCTCAAGTACTGGGCGGAATTGACGTATCCGTCCGAGGTGCGCGCGGCATCCTTTTTGGGATCGCTGGAAACGGGCCAGCTTTCGGCGTACTGCTTGCCGAGCCGCCAGGCGGTGGAATGAGGCGGCGGCGCCGTGCGACTCGAGAGCGTCTCAGCAGACACCATCCGCTCGTCACCACCGCCCTGAGCGGAAGAAGAAATTTCGGCCATGTCGTCTCCCAGCGGCCCGCGCTCCATCGCCCGGCAAACAGAGAACGCCAAATATACGAGGATTATTCAGCGGATGCGAGACAAGTCCATGTCTGCGGGAGTGCGGAGTGACGAAACCTGACAATCCGGCCCGGCATGCTCGCGGCAGGCGCTTCGGCGCGGGACCCGGCTGTCAGCTTTCGCACGCCGGGTGAGTCTGTCCCCCTCCTGATTCCTGAACCTGGAAATTCGCCTTCCGCCCTTCTAACCGGCTATTGTGGGTCACGATTTCCAGATGGGCGCGCTTCGGCCACCCCGAAACGTGCAATTCACAATGTCCGTCGAGCAGGTCGAGCAGCCGCTGGCCGATGAAGCTTTCGCGCCAGCCGCGTAGCAGCGCCGGTCGCTCCGTGATCAGGCCGGCGCGATAGTCCAGCACCTCGCGCAGGCGCTGCGTAGTGCAAACCAATTCATGACTGACGCCCTGCTCCTCGCACGTGGCCCGCGTCACGGCTGAGAGGATGTCGAGCATGATGCGGCTCATGGGAGCTTCTTTGGGCTGTTTGTAGGGGACCGGCCACTCGGATTTGGGCAGGCGTGCGGCATCTTCGATCAGGGCCAGCAGTTCCCGAATAACCTTCGGATTCCGCGCCTGCGGAAAGCCGCGCATGACTTCCAAGTCCGAAGCACGCCGCGGGCGGCGGCGCGCGATTTCGACCAGCACATCGTCGCGCATCATGGCGCGCAACGGCCGGTTGCGCTCTTCGGCCCACTGGTCGCGCCAGGCAATCAGGCGTTCCAGCACCGCCAGCCCCAATCCGTCCAGGCGCTTGGTGCCCTTGAGGCGGAAAAGTCGCTCGCGAACCGGCGGTTCGTAGAACGCGGCATCCTCGAAGCGCCGGAACTCCTCGGCGGCCCAGGCGGAGCGGCCGCGCTCTTCCAGGCCGGCGCTTAGCTTCTCATACACTTTGGGCAGGTGTATCACGTCCTCGACGGCGTAGCGCACTTGGGCGTCGGTCAGGGGGCGTCGTAGCCAGTCGGTCAGCGTCTGGCCTTTGCTGATGCGCTGACCTAAGACGTCGGCCATGAGGCGCGTCAGGCTCAGCGGGTAGCCGTAGCCCAGGAAGCCCGCGGCGATCTGCACGTCGAAGACGTTACACGGCGTCCGGGCGGTGGAGCGCAGGCAGACTTCAAAATCCTCTTTGCCGGCATGCACGATGGTGGTCACCGTGGGGTCGGTGACCAGATCCCAGAAGGAGGCCAGGTCGATGGGCGCGGTCGGATCAATCAGAACGACCTGACCATCGGCGGCGACTTGAATCAGGCAGAGGGCGGACTCGTAAGTCTCGTCGCGGATGAACTCGGTATCGAAAGCCAAGCGGCCCAGCCGCCGCCAATTCCTACAATATGCCTCCAGATCCGCCTGCCGCGTGACGATTTCGACCTGGTCCATTCGCTCCTCTGTCAATCGGCTAAGAACAGGATGGTGCGGCTTCACCGAGCGGCCGTCCCCGGCTTTCGGCCGGCACGCCAGCCGAACGGATCGCTTGGCTGGGTCGGGCGAACAGCGCCATCGTGACGAGAATTATACAGGCTTTGTCCAAGTCGCACAGCCAGCTTAAAGAGTGGCCGCGAGACGGGTGGCGCCGGCCGAGAAAGGCGGCGACAGCCCAGGGACGTGGCGGCTCGCGTACCGGCGGCGAGGGGCGATTCACCGGCTTAGGCCTCCATGCCCGAACCGGCAAACCGGACGAGGGCCTCCTGCCCGCGCCAAGCCGCCTCGGCCGCTGGGGTTTCGGCGCCCTCCATGGCAGCCGAGAAGGGCAGCGGTGATACAAACGCTGCCGGCGCTGTTATCGTCTCATCAGGGACGCGCGACGTAGTTTTGGGCCGAGCAATAGTTCTCAGACCGGCGTTCTGCGCAAGGATTGCGCTCATCATTTGTTCGGCGCGGGCGGGCGCGGCGAGCGGTGGCTGGCGGGCGAAAGCCGGGCCGGCGCGCCCTGCGAGCGGTCCTGCAAATCTGACAATGACGCTCAAACAGGCGCAGCGGCGCACATTCAGACTGGCCGGTCGGCGGGCGGCCGTTGCGCATCGCTAACATTTGCCGAACTGAGGGGCGCGCGTGCGCCCCCAACTCGTTGAAGTTGCCGCCTTTGGCAAGTGAGAGGTGTTCGAATGGCCACAATGTTCCAGGCGCTCGGGTCGCCGTTGGAGATTCCCGCAGTCGAGGGCAAAATCATCAAAATCGACCGGCTGACGCAGTCGATGCGCGGCACCGTCATGGGGACAAAGGTGTTGCGCGTACAAAGCAACTCAAACGATATTCTGCCCAACATGTGCTGCACCACGCTTAACGATCTGCGCTGGCCCGATCACCAGCCACAGGGTGAGCGCGGGCAGTCCGTGGTAATCGACGTCAGCGGAAACGACCCGCTGATTTCGGTGTGGGTGGCGTACCGGTATGTGGACTAGCACCGTTTAAACATAGTGACGGCCGGGACCGCCCTTCGGCGTTCCCGGCCGTCCTTGCAGCAACCCAGCCTCCCTGGACCATTTGGCGGCGAGTATCAGCACGCGCGCGGCGCGATGTTTTCGCTAACCACCTCAACAGGAAACTGCCTGCCCTGGATTATCGGGCGAAGCAGTGCCCGCTGATTGGCAGCCGGCCCGGTCCGAGTACGACCGTCCTTCGCCAATTGCGGACTCTAACCGGCCGGGGACCGGTTTGCAATAGCAATTGAAGTTTCATATGCCGTCGAGCCGTATCGACGGCTCTAACCTTGCACCAAATAGCTGTTTTTCCGTATATTCGATGAATCATGAGCACGGCCACCGCCCAGCCGGAACGAATGGATTTTGCCGCCGACGTTGAGAGCGTGGTTTGCCGCCTGCGCGACTCCATGGCGGACGTCATTGCCCGCGTCCCAGGACTGACTTACCGGCGGCCGAATGACCTGGCGGCCGATCTGGGCCTGGCCACCAAATTGGCCTGGAAGGTCGGGCGCTGCGTGGACGTGGCCGACCCGTTCGCGGCGGCGCAGTTTGTTCCCGGACCAACTGGAATGCGCGCTTTCCTGCGCGCCGCCCAGCGGCGCGGCGTGCCCAAGCCCGCCCTCGATGTGGCCCGCGCGGCGTTCGAGGACTTCCGCAAGCTCGTGCAGACTCACGGCGGAACGCGCAAATCCTTCGACATGCTTGCGGCCGGGCTGGCCGGGACCGATCAGATGCGGGCGGACCTGGAACATCGCCGGCTGGCGTTCGAGGGCAACACGTATGTGTGGGGCGTGCGGGCCCGAACCATCTTCCGCGCCAACATTGTGCATCCCTCGAGTGATCTCGAAACGTGGGATCTGGCGACCGTCCGCGGTTTCATCGATTTCCGGTGCATGCGCCCCAAGGTCGCCTGGCGCATCGCGCGTCCCGCCTCGGTCGATCGCAGCCATAACGTCCACTCAGAATTATCGCGTGGGGCCCTCGATCCGCGCGCCGCTGATGGAGTGCCGCTGCTGATCGACTTCTGCTCGCAGCCGGTGCCGCAGTTCCGGCCCGTAATCGGGCTGGGCGGCGACGTGGAGTTCGAATTCGTTGAGAGCCGGGTGGGCAATACCGGTCGTATGACTTGCGTGACGGGCGAGTTGGTGCGCCGGATCGAACCGCGTTATCGCACGGAGCTGTACCCGGATTTGTGTGTCATGTATCCGGTGCGCACGCCGGCCGAGGTGCTGATCTTCGATCTGCTAGTCCACGAATCTATCTTTGGCGGCGGTGAGCCGCCCACGCCTGAGCTGTATAGCGACCTGTTCGGGGGCGGTCCCGGCGTGCGCTACGAGCCCGCCGACCGCCTGCCGCTGCACGATCCCCTCGTCTATCTCGGCAATGGCCCCGATGTCGCCCGCACTCCAGATATCCCGCGCTACCCGGAGATGTTGCGCTACGCCCTCGAGCAGACCGGCTGGAACGGGCGCGAGCTCAAACTGTACCGGCTGCGCATGCAGTACCCGACCATGCCAACCACTCTCATGCTGCGCAAGCCACTGCCGCGCCGCCCGGCCTGAGTATAGTGCGTAGCAGAGCCGGCTCGTGCTGAGCCGGAATCAGACCAGAGTGCTTTCACCGACCTGCAGGTTCGACTGTTTATGCCGATTCCAGCTCTTCAGCCGCAACCAGGTCTTCGTACGTCTCGCGCCGCCGTATCAGCCGCGCCAGCCCGCCGTTGACCAAAACTTCCGCGGCGCGCGGCCGCGAATTGTATTGACTCGCCATGACCATCGCGTAGGCGCCGGTACTGTAGACGGCCAGCAGGTCGCCACGTTTGACCGGCGGCAGCATGCGCTGCCGCGCTAAAAAGTCGCCGCTTTCGCAAACCGGGCCCACCACGTCGGACAGGTCCAAACCCTCGAACGGCTGCTCCGCCTGACGCGAGACGGGAACTCGATCGCCCGCCGCTACCGGCCAGATGAAGTGATATGCCCCGTACAACGCCGGCCGGATGAGCTCATTCATTGACGCATCCACGATCAGGAACCGCCGCCCGCCGGAACGCTTCACGTGCAGAACACGCGTCAGCAGAACGCCCGCGTTGGCCGCAATCGACCGGCCGGGCTCGAGAATGACGCGCAGGTCGCGGCCCTTCAGCAGCGGCACGATGGCGTCAGCGTATTCCTCGGGCCGCGGCGCCTCCTCGGCCTGGTAGTCGGCCGCATACCCGCCGCCGATGTCGATCGTGTCCACTTCCAGCCCATCGCTCCGCAGCCGCTCGATCAGCTCGATGCCGCGCTCCAGGCTGCGCCGGTAAGCGGCGACGTCGAAGACCGGCGAGCCGATGTGCAGGTGAATGCCGCACAGGCGCACCGGGCTGCGCGGGGCGAAGCGGTGGAACACGCGCACCGCGCGGTCCAGATCGACGCCGAATTTCGTTTCTTTCTTGCCGGTGGTGGTGTACTCGTGCGTGTGCGGGTCGACGTCGGGGTTCACGCGCAGGGCGGCCTGCGGGCGCGCGCCGCGCCGGCGGCAAATGCGCGTCAGCTCAGCCAGTTCTGACTCGGATTCGATGTTGAACAGCCCGATCCCCGCGTCCAGCGCCTCGTTCAGCTCGCGCTCGGTCTTTCCGACGCCGGCGAATACGATGCGTTGCGGATCCGCTCCCGCCCGCAGGGCCCGAAATAGCTCCCCGCCGCTGACCACGTCGAAGCCGCTGCCAAGCTCGCGCAACACGCGGCAGATGTGTACGTTCTGGCAGGCTTTGATGGAAAAGCAGATCAGCGGATCGACCGCGGCGAACGCCTGGCGCAAGCGCTGGTAGTGGTTGGTAAACGTGTTCTGCGAATATACGTACAGCGGGGTGCCGAAGCGCGCCGCCAGTTCGGCGGCGGCCACGTCCTCGCAGTACAAGGAGCCGTTTTGGTATCTGAAGCAATCCATGCGTGCGCCTTAAGGACATTGTCGGCCGTTCGGCCCAGTCGTCCATAACGGCGCGATTATAGGAGCCGCGGGCGACCACACGCCCCGCGGCCGCCGCGGCGCCGTACAAGCGTGGGGTACCTGAAGGTGTACGGAGGAGCCGAAGAGCTGTAGTGCCGAACGGGTGCCTAGGCGCCGAGCGGGTGCGCGGAATGCCGAGCGCCTGCCGGGGGAAGAATCTTGGCGCCAGGGGAGAGGAGAGCCAGGGAGGGGAAGACGAAGACCGGGCCCACATTAAGGCAACGAGCGAATCGCCGTGGCAGAACCACGTGCCCACCTTCCCACTTTCCCACCTTCCCACCTTCCCACGGCATATGAAACGGGGACGCAGACGCAGTTAGTTTCTTAGCGTCCGGGGGTAGCACCAAGGACAGGGCTGGCGCACTCACACTAGCCGCCCGGCTACGGCCGCGGCCAAACACTGGTCGCGGTCGCGCAGCGCGGTCTTGCAGCCGATCAGGTCGCCAACGTAGCGGGCCATCTTGCACGAATCGGTCACCATGGCCTGAATCTGCGGCGTCGGCAAACCGTGCTCCTTGCAGGTCGAAATGCGCATGTGGCTTTCGACCGGGCAGGTGTCGCAGATGACGCGCCCACCCGCAGCCTCGATGGACTGCGTAATGCCCTGCCATTCGGCCGCGCGGCGCGTCATGCGGTTCGTGCAGACCCAGAGGCGCACGTTGCTGTGCACGCGGGCATTGCGCGAGACAAACCAATCCGCCACCCAACGGAGCTGTTCGAGTGAGTAGTGCGGACAGCCGAGCGTGACGAAATCGACCGGGCCGCTTGGGGCAATGGTCGTGAGCTTATCGAAGACGGCCCGCAGGTCGGCACGCGTGACCGTATGCGTTTCTTTCGGCCGCCCGCCGTGGAGCGCTTCAGCGACGGTGCGGGCCTCGGTCGTGTGGGGCGGCGCGTGAAACAGCGTGACCGAGCCGCTGGTGGCCAGTGCGGCGCCGAGGGCGATGAGGTTGTCCTGCGTCGTTCCGGCGGGCAGGGCGTCAAAGACCGGCACTTCGCTGCCGACAATTCCGCCGACGTGAAAGCCCAAGGCCGAAAAATCGCAATTCTCGCGCAGGTCATCGCGCTCCAGGTGCAGCTTGAAGAGGTGCGTGCCGCGCCGGTTTTCGTCGAGCAGATAGCCGGTCAGCGGGTACTTGCCGGTCACGGCGGCGTAACGCGTGAAGAGGCCGCCGCGATTGGTGCGAGCCCCGAGGACGGAGTTGTAGTAGATAATCGCCGACGACTCGACCGTGATGATGTACGAGCCCTTAGGCGGCACGAACCCGAGCAGTTGCGGCGTGCAGGTGTACGTGCCCAGGATGCCGAGCTTGCGGTGTGCGGGGACGACTTGTTGCTGAAGCTCGTACATCGCGGGCGGGCAGCCGTAGTCGCGCCATTGCTCGAGGTCGCAGGCCAGCGTTGAGCTGGTGGTCGGGATGCAGACCCGCGCCCCGGTTTCGGCGTATTCGAGGGCGTCTTCGACGTTGCCGCGGTAGATCGACATTTCCGCGGGATAGTGGGCGTAGATCACGTCGACGAAGCGCTCGGCGCCGAAAGCGTCGCCGAACTGAACCAGGTAGTCCATGGCCTTCGCGACGGCGGCTGCGGAACCCGCGAGCGGCACTTCGCCGGCCAGCATGCGCTTTTCGGAATCGGTGAGTTTCATGGGCGCAGAATAAGCGGTCGGCCGTGAGCTGTCAGCGCCGGCGTTCGCGGGGTGATAACGTGATAAAGTGACAAATGATAGAGTGATAAAGTGATTGCGCAGGTCGCCCTTTATCACTCTATCACCTTATCACCTTACTGATTTGACTTCCGCGCTCAGTTTTCGGTGGTGGGGGCGGGCTGCGGCGTGATATGCTCATGATGTGAAAGGCACGCTGGGCAGAGCGGCAGAAAGCGCACGTTGGGCTGCGCAACATG